>JACNKA010000141.1 GCA_014382285.1 Nitrospinota bacterium
ACAACAAAAAATATATCAACGGCTCACTGGTACATTATTACTCTGCCGTTCTCAACTGAGTAGCTGCAAAGTGTCTAGACGATTTAAACGAATGTTTTCCAAACCCGGCTTTTTTACAGGCTCTGAGTACATTCGTCGTTACCGCTTTTGTGCCAACTCCAGGGAAAAAGGATTGGCTTTTATCAAGCGGCCAAACTAAAGAACTCAAGATCTTCTTCAGTTTTTTACAAATTGGAATTTCAACCCAGTTTGTGGTCTTGCCTTGATACGTACCAATTATTCCTTCCCTAAGATCAACTTCCTTCGGACAAAGATTAACAACATCAGAAAGTCGTAAACCTGAATACATTCCTATCAGGCATATCTTTTGATACTCTTTCATAACAAAGCCGACGATTTTTAGAAAGTCCGCTTCCTCAAGTATCATGCTTTTATCGAACTGCTTAGGCTTGTTCCCCCACTTCATCAGAGGGTAATCCTGAACTGTTGGCAGCTGAAAGCCTCTGTTTGCTAGCCTTACGATGTCCTTTAAAACCCTAAATTCCTTCTTAAGAGTACTTGGTTTTGCCCCGGCTTTTTCCCGGTGCAATTTAAACTCAATCACCAACTGATCATCGATTTCAGCTAATGACTTACCCTTGAAGAAAGGCAGCAAATGGGTTCTTATTATCTGGCTATACCGTTCCTTGCTATGGTCAGATTTATTAGGAAGTACTTGATCCACGTACTGCTTTGCAAAGTCTTCAAATTTTCCTACATATGTTTTATAGTCCCCCCTTTCGATTGCAGCCTTATGTTCTGCTAATTGACGTTCTGCGTACCGACGATCGGTTGTTCCAAATGAACACCGAATCCTCTGTCCCAGGTAGCGACAATCAGCATGGAATATGCCACGTTTACCACGTGGAAAAATATGTTCCGGCATGTTCTTCTCCATATTTGGAGCCTGAACGTTCCGGATCTTCCAACAAGGCGATTTTACCATGCCTCTTCCTTGTTGATTATTTAAATTTGGTTTAAACATTTATTGGATTGATCCATTACTGCATAAGTTGGCTAATTGCCACTTAAAGCCACCCAGCAACTCGATATAAGCCCTGCAAACAAAGGGTGTACGCCGATGCGGCTTTTATTCAATCTTTGATTTGATGGGTTTTAGGTCATAATTTTTAGTGCTATATAAAACAGGTATACAAAATCTTAATAACATTATTGTTCCATTGAGTAAGTCTGCCTCTGTATTCCTCACAATATTATAAAAAATAAGCGACGTTTATTCCTGGGGGTATACTCTAGTACCAACCTAACCAAGATCTTCTAAATTTGGCTGGCTTTTACCGACCGCTTGTCGTGCTAAATTGATCTTTCTAATCCTGTCCGCCATCCTTTTTCTTTGCTCGTCAGACAGGATTGGGCGACGGTTTGGATCCTTGCCAAATCTGAATGCAAATATCGGACAATCAACAGAAGCGCATTCCCCAATCCGACTACGATAATTTTCAGACTCTCTGCCGCCCATACACTGAATACACATTTCCCTCATTGCATTCACGGGAGGCATGCATTTTTTGCCTTTGTATCGCTGTGTCATAGTTCGATCCTTTCTTCATCCCCTTTAATCGTGTCTTCACGGGGGGCTTCTAATATTGTTACAACAGGGTTTCTCCCTAGATGGCGCTTAACCGCTATTAAATTGGCGTCTTCCATTTTTTTTAATGCCCTGTAGCTTGCATGGCGATTCACTCCCATACCCCGTAAAAGCTTGCCGGACAGTTTCACAATTTTGCAGTTCTTGAAACCTGCTAAATGCCAAAGGGCGATACCCACATGAAGAGCCATGCCAGGAAGCTTCGAGGCATTTATGATCCAGTTCAATGGGATAGGCCCTCTTAAGAACTTCTCGCCCTTTTTGTGTTTTGGAGGAAGGGGAGACGGTTTTGGCAAATTTTGTTTAACTGAAGTATTTGGTAGTTTGAGGCTATTAAGATTCAAGGAAGTTACCTACTCTATTATTTTAAGATATATATAAGATATAAGACTGTACGGGTGTGCGCTGATGACCAGGTAAAGTTGCATGAGCGCACAGGTTACCTGTTCACTGGCGCACAGGTTGATGACTGCCCATTTCATTCAAGCAGTCCCAAATTGTGTTCCACATCTTCTCTCCTCGTTCATCCATGTACCGATCTGGATAGCGGGTTATGTCGACGTCGGATCGCAACCGGAATCCATCCAACACAATCTCACTAGCCTGGGCCATAAGTTCCTGCGTTTTTGCAATACACTCGTCTAATTCATTCAGTGGCGCTTCAACCAGGATGGCATCATGGACAGGTGCGCAGACTCGTATTCCACTTTCAACCGCAAGGCAGCATGCTAATCTGAGCATCTCTGCTCCATTGGCTTGCATGGGGAAATTCTGCAAGGATCTTGGATTGGCTTGTTTGCCAATATGGATTTCCCATCCAAAAACTGTCCAGATCTTCCCCATTAGCATGGCGTGGTTTAAAACTCCAGCTGACCACCCCCAGAAAACCTTGTATGTTGTCCTGTGTAGTTTGAGTAGCTCTCTAGCTTGAACCACAGGTTGATTGATTCTGACAGCCAACGATTCTGCCCCCATGCCATACTGAACAGCCAACACACAGGCTTTGAACTGCTCCCGTTCAAATTTGTGGCTCTGTTTGGTTGCATTGTCCGGTACTGCACCCGCTTGTTTGGCAAAAGCTAGATACGGATCACCGGACCGGTAAGCCTCCATCATCAGCGGATCTTTTGATAATGCTGCTGCAATACCAAACTCCTGTTGCGACCAATCAATATAGGCAAGGCCGTAGTCAGTATTTGGCTTAATAAGGCTTCGTAACCACACCGCTGGTCCAAAGATAAACCTTTTATTGCTGGGTTGGTTTCGCCCCGTCTTAGCCCTGAAGGCTGACAGCATGCATCGATTACGCCCATCTTTGCCAACAGCAAGGGCAGATAGACGCATCTGAGATAGGGTAACTCTCAGTTCTCTTAATGGGCCGACAGCAGGATAGGATCGAGACATTTCTTTGAAAGTGTCATCCTTCAAGTCAAGTTTCCCCGTTGGCAAATGAGGCCAAGGGATATTTCCCCCAACCAACCACGCTGCAAATTTATTTTGTTTAAAAGTTTTTCCTTCATAGACACCGTAATCGGCATCCATTTTTCTGATGAGCTGCTCTTGTATGGAGTCCCAGCCATTTTCAAGTAGCGCCAATGATTCCACATCAATAGGGATGCCGTTATATTCGATCTGTGCGGCTGCCTTCATATACCGACCACGCAATAAAGAATGGGGTATGTTCAAGTGTGGGGCCATATGCGGGAGAAGTTTCTCCAATGCGACGACATCTGACTCGCAATAATCAAAAATATCTTCTTGTTCTTTCTGCGACCAAGGACCACCACTCAAGATCAGATTACGCATGGCATCCTTTTCTACAACATCCAGACAAGGCAACCCAAAATGGGTCAAAGCCCCCAATAAACCGGATCCGCTGGATAGAGTCTTCCCATTGGTAACGCACCTAAATTCAGTAAACAGGTCGAGGACATTTTCCGGAAGAGGCCAACCCAGTGATAGATGGCAGTTAAACTCTGCGCTAGCGTAATAGGCGACGAATAGTGAGTCGGCCCCGACGGGATAGGGAGGTAGCTTAAGCCTTCTAAGCTCATCCTCCCAAAGCCTCATCGTATGCCCACCGACCAATTCCTTTGCAACCAGGCAAACAACTTGGTCCGGCCTCTCCCCATCGGGTGCCACAAACTCGAAATCAACAAGCCAGACTTGCCGAAAAGACTTTGAACCAAGTGAAATCATATTTCACCGTTGAGTCTGCGGATGACAGGATGATCCATCCCCGTGATGTATCGGTCTTTGAAGGCAATCTCCATGATTTCACCAAAAGAAAGGTCAGGCCATTCTGGATCGGGAAGCTCACCTGTTGCCTCATATACCTCGTACCCGCCAAGAGCCATGTTCGACACTACCTTGACCCATTTTTTCTTGGCTAGTTCAGCGGCCTCAAGAGCAGAACGGTTCCAGTTATCATGTCTGCCATCCGCATTGGGTAGGCGAATAGACCGAAGAAAGAGGACACCTTGTCGGGTCATCCCGGTAAGAAATATTTTTGGAACTATTTCGCCAGGAAGCTCACTCCACAGTTCAGGGGCAATCAGAAAAGTTTCCCGATCCTCTTTCATTTCAATGACTGCCGTGGAGAATTGGTAGTCATCCTCTGGGCGAATCCGAACAAACTCCTGCTTATGCGGTTTGTGTACGGGGATGGTGGTTATCACTTTCTTGACGCCTACCATAGAGCCAAAGTCCTGGGACAAACGAAGGCTTGATAGATCAAAACCCTTTTGGCCAACATTTTGTTTAATTTCTTCTGTTTGTTCAATTTCGTCTACGTTCATTTGAGTATTCCTTATAAAATTGTTTGGGGTGAAATGCTTGCTATGCTTATGCTTCTTTGAAACCATTCCAGGCCGACCGAGTAAAAAGGGCCACGTAATAGTAGAAACCCTTTACCCCCTGAAATTCCCCTTCGGACAACCGGTCTACGATCCAGCCCTTTATTTTTGACTCCTGCGCGACTTTTTCCATCCCCCTCAGCCGGGAAATAATTCGCTCACGGGTTGCCCCAGAATTTTAGCTAGCCGCCTTTTGTCCTTTGTGTTTGGATTAATCATCCCTCTTGTTACTTTGGACATCCATGCGTCGCTCTTGTTCATTGACTTGGCAACCCTCCATGCTGGTTCCGGGTGGTCAACAAGCACATGTTTCAATTTGTTTCTCATTTGAATCCCTATTTAAGTTAGAAGAAAACTTTTTATGTCAAAGGGATACGCGGAATTATGGCTACCCAAATTGGGTAAAATGGATGCACAAAAGAAAAATGGACTATTTTTGAAGGAAATATCTTTGGTTGGGGGGTGCTAATTTAGGGCAGGA
>JACNKA010000028.1 GCA_014382285.1 Nitrospinota bacterium
AGATCCAATGCGGTTTAGCAAAAATCACAAAAAATGCCCCTTATGCAAAGGTCTCTCCCTACAATGGAGGTTTGTTTGACACGCAACAAAGCCCTTTATTAAACCGTGTTGAAATACCTGATTCTGAGTTCGCTCCACTCCTCGATAAACTTTCCCGAAGACATACAGAAGACAATCCAAAAAGGATCAATTATCGGGACCTGACCGTTCAGCAATTGGGGTCTATTTATGAAAGATTGTTGGAGTTTGAACTGACTTTAGATGATGAAGGTGCTTTGGCGATTCGCCCGAATATTTTTGCCCGCAAAACCAGTGGTAGCTATTACACCCCCGAAAGTCTGGTTAAATTAATCTTGGAGAAAACTGTAGGGCCATTGATCAATGAAAAACTGGAGTTGTTTAAAAACAAATCCGAGGAACTCAAAAAAAAGAAATCACCCAAAAAAGAACGATTGAAGGTCCTGAAGGAAGTAGACCCCACCTCCGCTATTCTAAATTTGAAAATTTGTGACCCTGCCATGGGGAGCGGACACTTTCTTGTGTCCCTTGTCGATTATCTGGCGGATCATATTTTGGAATCCCTCGTAGAATCAGAAGAAATTGTGGATTGGGCAGATAAGGACAACCATTATTCCTCTCCTTTATTTCAGAAAATTAATTCAATCCGTGAGCAAATCAACCAACAGGCAAAAGAGCATGGCTGGGTCGTGAACGAAGACCAATTAGACGACCGACATATTATCAGGCGGATGATCCTGAAACGCTGTGTGTTCGGCGTTGATAAAAATCCTATGGCTGTTGAACTGGCCAAGGTTTCGCTTTGGTTGCACACCTTCACCGTTGGTGCACCGCTTTCGTTTTTGGATCATCACCTCAAATGTGGGGATTCACTTTTTGGCGAGTTTGTTCGCGGGGCCGAGGATTATCTGGAAGAAAGAGGAAACATGTTCCTCCAAGACCCCGTCAATCAGGCGAAAGCAACTGCCAAGGGAATGGCGAAGATAGAACAAATCACCGATGCTGATATTTCAGAAGTGAAGGAGTCAGCAGAGAAATTCAAAGTAGTGGAGAAGGTTACGAACCCTTTAAGCCGATTTTTTGGCTTCATCCATGCTATCCGCTGGATGGATATTAAAGATAAAGAAAGTAAGCAAGCTATTCAGGCTATTCTCGATGGACAGGAGGGTGATCCCATCCAACTGGCATCGGGGAAAGCAAAGATACCTGAAAACGCCAAAAGCATCATTAAAGATATTTTTCAAAGCGCCAAAGAACTCGATGAAGAAGAACGTTTTTTACACTGGGAAATCGCCTTCCCCGGTGTCTGGGATAAGTGGGAAAGCAAGGAACCCTCAGGCGGATTTGATGCCGTGATTGGTAATCCACCCTGGGACAGAATAAAATTGCAGGACGTTGAGTGGTTTGCTTTAAGAAAACCTGAGATTGCCCAGGTTACACGCGCAAGTGATAGGAAAAAAGAAATTAAAAAGTTAGAAAATGATGGTGATCCGCTTTGGCTGGACTACCTCAGAGCAAGAGAAAGGGCTCAGAGGATGGCAAGTCAAGCCAGAAATGGTGGCAGCTACCCATTATTGTCAGTGGGTGACATAAATATTTATTCGCTTTTTGTAGAACGAGCTCATCGGCTGATAAAGCCTAATGGAATGATCGGGTTATTGACACCCTCTGGAATTGCTTCCGATAAGAGCGCCAGTAATTTTTTTAAATCCATCTCCACACAAGGCAGATTGGCAGGTTTATTTGATTTTGAGAACAAAAGAATCTTCTTTCCTGATATTCATAGTTCCTTTAAATTTTGTGCCTATATCGCGGGCGGAAAAGAAAGGAAATTTGATGAAGCACGGATGGCTTTTTTTCTTCACAGCACAGAGGAACTCGAAGATTTAAATCGATGTTTCAAACTGAGCCCGGAAGATTTCAATCGGGTCAACCCTAATACGGGGACAGCGCCTATTTTTCGCACTCAAAAAGACGCAGAAATTACTCGAAGAGTTTACGAAAACTTCCCAATATTTAATAATCACCAAACCGAAAAAACCTGGCCGGCAAAATATATGCGAATGTTTGATATGGCGAAAGATGCAAAATTATTTACAAGAAAAAATGAATTGCAAAATATGGGGTTCTATCCCAGTTCGCAAAATATATGGAAAAAGGGGGAGGAACTTTTTGTGTCAATGTTGGAAGGAAAAATGGTTCAAGCATTTGACCATAGAGCTGCAAGCATTACCATCAACCCTGAAAATATAAATCGACCGGGCCAGCCATTAAGGGCAACATTAAAACAACATCAAGACCCGAACTGGGCACCCGATCCTCAATTCTGGATAAATATAAAAAATACTATACGTGTTGAAAATTTGGATTATTTCATTTGTTTTAAAGATGTAACTGCCTCTACAAATATTAGAACAATGATTAGTTGCCTAATGCCAAGCTTGGGAACCAATGACACATTACCATTGTTTATCCCAGAAAATCCGTCTTTAGAAGAAGTGCGAAAATATAAATCTTTTTCCCCATTAATGGTTGCAAATTTAAACTCCTTTATATTTGACTATATTGGAAGGCAAAAAGTTCAAGCCTCCCATTTAAAATGGTATACGGTTGAACAACTCCCTGTGATTCCTCCAGCAATATTTGAAGGGAAGGTTGGTAAAGTAAAGATCGATGATTTTATTCGGGATCAGGTTTTGCGTCTCACCTATACAGCCTGGGATATGAAACCCTTCGCTCTGGACATGAACTATGAAGGAGACCCGTTCATCTGGGATGAGGAAGACCGCCGCCATCGTAAGGCCAAGCTCGATGCCCTGTTTTTCAACCTTTACGAAATCAATGATGAAGATGCTGCCTATATCATGGACACCTTTCCCATTGTCAAGCGGCACGATGAAGAAGCCTTTGACGGAAGGTATTATACAAAGGAATTGATCCTGGCTTATATGAAGGCACTAAAGGCTGGCGACACAGAAGCTAAAATTCAACTATGAAAGCTTGGTAAGTTATGAGACCACAAAATATCAGTCGTTAAGGAGCGAGATATGGCCAAGACCCTATGGGTTGTTCGAGCGGGAGAAGGTGCTCATTTAATCGAAATATTTAAGGAAAACTCCATTATAGCTATTGGATGGTCTGATGCTGAGACTCTAGCCAATGTTATAGATAGGAAAGAATTTATTAGAAAAATTAGAGAAGCTTATCCAGAAGAAAGTGATAAGTGGGTCATTTCTGGGGCTAGCCAGGTCTTTAGGTTTCAAGTTGAAATTAAAGTAGGTGACCGGATTGTAAGTTATGACCCGACTCGTAGAATTTATCTAGTGGGAAGCATTGTTGGAGATTACCAGTACGACCCTATTCATGCTTCAAGTTACCCTCGTTGTCGAAGCGTGAAATGGGAGGCTGAGGTCTCTAGGGATGATTTGTCCGTATCATCTAAAAACAGCCTGGGGTCCACTCTCACCATTTTCCACCCATCAGATACAGCCGTTGACGAGATCGAAGCTTTAGCTACTGGAAAACCTAAAAAGCCACCTGAAGTAGAAGAAGTTGAATTAATAAAGGACATTCAAAACCAAGCCCACGAATTCATCAAGGATAAGGTCAACAAACTAGATTGGGAAGAAATGCAAGAGCTGGTTGCGGGAGTATTAAGAGCAATGGGTTATAAAACTCAAGTTTCTCCTGCCGGACCGGATCAAGGCAAGGATATCATCGCTTCTCCTGATGGATTTGGGTTTGAAACACCAAGGATAATGGTAGAAGTAAAACACCGGAAAGGAAGTATGGGAGCAACAGACATTCGAAGTTTTCTCGGGGGGCGGCATAAAGACGACAAGGGACTCTATGTCAGTACTGGTGGTTTTACCAAAGACGCTATTTATGAAGCTGAAAGAGCCAATATTCCATTGACCCTGATGAATCTGGACAAACTTGTGAAAGCGATTACCGAACATTATGAAAACATGGATTTAGAAACGCGTGTTCTCGTGCCTCTTAAAAAGGTCTATTGGCCCAGTTGAGTTCAATGCTTCCCCAACCCCCAGACCCTTCGACGTAGCTCAGGGCGATATTGTAATACCCTTGAACCTCTGGATTGCCGCGCCTCTCTGTGGCTCGCAATGACGGCTTTTCAATTGCCAACATCGGCACCACGCCTAGTGGTTAAATCGCAACTCTATCGGCTTGATCGTCGCCGGTTTGGTCGCTCTTTCTTTTAGGGGTGTAGGGTTGTTGGTTCTCGTTCTTTTTCCGCTGGACTTGCCGCAGGATATTTGAGTACCAGTCTTCTTTTCGGTTTCCCTCACGCACAAATTCGAAAGACTGGATCTTATCGCAGGTGGCGCATTCGGACATATAGGAAAGCCCCAAGGGAGTGGGGGTGGAGGTGACGTGCTTTTGCTGGCGTTGACATTTTATGCATTCAAATATGTGTAGGATCATAGTTAAACCTATAAAAATCAATTAGTTATATTGATTGAGCTGGGTTTAATATAGTCCGGGTTTGAAAAAAAGTCAATAACTGATTAAAAAACAATTAGTTATAGCGGTGAGCCACCGCAGGCAATGAGAACCAACACCGTCCAGCCCGGTTAATCCACACCAGAACCAAATCCCCCCAGCCCCCCTTCGTGGAAGGGGGGTCCATTGGAGAACCTTCGACAGTCTCAAGACAACAACATTGGCCCTACGCCTAGTAGCACTCCTCATTGGCCTAGTAGTCACTCCTGGTAACGGCGGTTCACCTGGTAGGTGTAGCCGGTGACCGCAGAACCCGGCCCGGCATGTTTCTTCAAGTTCAATGTGACATTGAAGGATATTTCGTCATTTTTGGGGACAGCGTGGTGAAGGATCGACCCATAGCACTTGGATTTACCCCTTGTATGTTTGCAAGGAGGTAATATTGTAGTAATAGTTGTTCCTGTGAG
>JACNKA010000063.1 GCA_014382285.1 Nitrospinota bacterium
TTTTTTCACAGAAAACAATTTTACAACAAAGGGGACGCCGCCGCCTCATTCCTCATACACCAGAAATGAGCATAACTCCGATAGGCGTCACGGGATGCCTCAATTGAAGTTGTTTGTTCGCAACATTGTGTAAACCCGTTAACCTTCAAAATCAAAAAATTCCTTAAAAAAAATCAGGATTTTTTGGCTGTTGCTTTTCTCGGAGCTGAAGCAGAGTTGTCATTTTCAGAATCAAAAATTCTTGTCCGGTCTGCAAGTTTGTACCCGAGAGCCAAAATAATCTTCCGCTTTGTATCGAGCCGACAATCGTTCCCCTTTTCAATACGATCAATCGTTTGAACGGTCACGCTTGCCTTTCGAGCCAACTCGGCCTTGCTCATCATTTTAGCTTCCCGAATTTCGCGGACGCTGTTGGTGTTGGGCACAGTAAATCCCCTCCTTGAAAGATGGTTCTGACTCAATTAGATCTTGATCTATTCAATTACTTGTTATGGATTATATAAATCTTACTTTTAAACATACTAACTTGTCAATAAAATATCGTGGGTTACACATATTAAATACTAATTTATATAAATTTGTTTAAATTTAATCCCTCTGCAACGCCGGCCTAGTATTGCTGTGTTTTCGACTCCGACCAAATGTCGGTTGCAAAGATCCGGCGATTCCCTTACATTCTCCCTTATGAAACAAGTCTATTTGGATACTTTTGGTTGCCAGATGAATGTCGCCGATACTGACAGGATGGAGCTCATCTTATTCCATTCCGGCTATCGGCGCACCCAGGAAAAGGAGGATGCAGACCTGATTCTGGTTAATACCTGCTCCATTCGGGAAAAAGCGGAACAAAAAACGTTCTCCCTGTTTGGCAGCCTAAAGCCTTTAAAAAAAGCCAATCCAGACCTTATCCTTGGCTTGACCGGGTGCCTGGGCCAGCAGGATGGGGAAAAACTGCTGCAACGCATGCCCTATCTCGATTTTGTGATGGGCCCGGACCAGGTAGATGGAATCGCAGAGGCCGTGGACCGGGTGCGCGACACAGGCAAATCTTTTGTCTGGACCGGTTTTGATCAGGAAAAAATCTATACTATTCCCGAGACCTCCCTGCCCAAAGCACCCGGACCCAGCACGTTTGTAAACATCATTAAGGGTTGCGACAAATTTTGCACCTTTTGTGTGGTTCCATATACTCGGGGAAGGGAAAAATCGCGGGAACCGCAAGAACTCTATAGAGAAATCCGCCATCTGGTGGATCATGGTGCGAAAGAAATTATTTTACTCGGGCAGAATGTAAACTCTTACGGCAAGCGGGGACTAAAAAACCCCACACCGTTTCACGAACTTTTATATGGTGTCGCTCAAATCCCTGGAGTGCAAAGGTTACGATTCACCACCAGCCATCCCAATGATTTCACTCGCGAGACCATTCGCGCATACCGGGATATTGATATTCTGATGAACCACCTGCACCTTCCTGTTCAGAGCGGTAACAACGAAGTGCTCCAGGCCATGCGCCGAGACCATACCATTGAAGAGTACCGGAATTTACTGTTGGAACTGAAATCAGAAATCCCAGATATATCCCTCTCCACCGATATCATTGTCGGCTTTCCCGGTGAAACGGATGCAGCCTTTGAAGACACGCTGCAAATAATGCAAGAGGTTGGCTACAGCAGTAGCTTCATGTTTGCCTACAGCCCCAGGCCGGGAACCCCGGCGAATGAATTACTCGATTCGGTGCCCGAAGAAACTAAAAAACGCAGACTGCAGGAAACCATCGCCATGCAAAGCCGGTTGACCGCCAAACAGGGCCAACCTTATATCGGTAATAACATTGAAGTTTTGATTGAAGGCCGATCCTCCAAACCGGGCTATGCCTTCAAGGGGAGGAACCCGCAATACTGGAGCGCGAACATTCAGGGCGGGGAAGACGTATTGAAAGCCGGAGATACGGTAAAAATGCATGTCGAAAATATTTCCGGTCATTCTCTCAACGGAACAGCGATCCTCTAATAAATAGCCAGACGGGAATAAACTTCCTCTTCCACTATGGAAAGTTGCGGCAGCACCACTTTCAAAGCCACACGTACTTCGCGGATAAACTTCAGATCCGGCGGTCTTTCTCGCTCGGCAAACTGGTGAAGCGCATCGGTGCAAAAATGATCCAGTTCGATAATCTGGTTTAACAAGTCTGCGGGCAGGTCTTCCAACCCAACCTCCTGATCTTGCAGAAACCGCAATACCCCAACCAGGCTAAACTTGAGATCGACGCATTGTTCCCGCAAATTCGAGATCAAATGCGACTCGCGGGTTTTAAGGTCTTCGCAGATTTTAAACAAAAGTTCGCGCAGATAACCATAAAACACCTCATGCTGTTTTTTGTCCTTGAACAAATCTCCCTGACCGCCGAACAATAGAAAAAAGACCGCTTCCAGTTTGTACTTGTCTGAAGCCATGACCGTATAAAGCATGGATTTAAATTCCAACGCATCAAAGGCCAATTGTAAATCCTGAAATATCTTGTTCAGCGAGCCCAACTCGCCCTTGATCGCCCGGTTGGCATCAGCGCGAACGAGAGGCCCCGGCTCCTCTTGCCACACAGGAACCATCTGCACCCCGCCAGCCTCACACCCAACAACGGTCCATTCCTTGAGAGATTCCAGAAAGTCAGTGACAGAAAAGACCTCCACCTCACGAAACACTTTCGAGTCCACAGAAAACAGGATGCGCAATAATTGTTTTTCCAGTCCGGTAGAACAAAATTTTTCATCCTGGAAAAGCGGGTCCATCTGAGTCGCCAAAGCAATATAAAGCGAGCGCATGCGTAACCGATCCATGCGGTATTGCCGTGAAGAATAGGGGCGCACCCGATAGACTCCCTTTTCATAGTCAATCAGGTCGATCAAAACAGCATCCCCTGGCCGAGATGAGAAACTCTTGTATAAAGATTGCATGTCCCAGACTGTGACCGTCATGCGACTTTTTCCGGGAATCCATTCATTGATCTTGATCTCTTCCGGAAAATGCGAGCCACCGCAGTACTGATAAAAAGGAACGATATCCTGAATAAAATAAGATTTTTTCAGTTTGGGAATTTCGTTCCCATCCGGGTCCTGAAACGTCAACTCACTCTCTTTAAGGTTTGTCGGCATAAAAGGAATCAAACGATGTCCGGGAATCAGGACACCCTGCTTCAACTCCCACGCTCCCAACTGCATAGATAAAGATACGTGACCGAGCTTTTCGACCACCGCGCGAAAGGGAATAAAATTACTATCATGAATACCAATCAGCGAAGAGTGGTTGAGCAAAACTTTCTTCAACCGTTTCATAGCAGAGTCAGAAACTTCCTTTTCCCATCTCCCCTCCAGACTTTTTGCAAACTCTTCCGTGCTGAATGGAGCGCTCGACTCTTGAATGAGTGTTTCTGCTAAACGGTTGAGGGATATTCTATTTGTCATGATTTAGAAAAAATAAATAAAAGGGTCCGGAACGGACGGCAGGCGAAACCAACGGTGGAAGGAATCACTCACCGCATTACAGGTCACAGCCTAACATATTTTTTCAAAACTGTTAAGGGATGAAACCCTAATTAACCACAGATGAGCATGGATAAAAATGATTGCCTCCCTCCCTTCATAGGCAGGGGATATCAAAGCAAGGCAATAGCCCGTTAATCCGAGAAGAATAATTGTTAGCAGTAAAAATCCATTGCAAATTGCCACCGGCGGCTCGCCGGAGCCCCACGCCGAGTGGACGCAATTAGTTTGATTTTGGGATTCGGGAAAGTTAAAATTCCAGTATTCAGTAATCATAAGGAATGGGAGACGTTTCATGGCACTCAATCTGGAACCGGTCTATCAGGAAACTTTCGCAAAATTTAAAACGCGGAAAAAATTCGTGATACGGTCCGTAGAAAATAATATGTTAACCATTGAGCAGGATGAAGAAATTTGCGGACAAAAAGAACCCAAAGTTTTTGAGTTCAAAAGCCCGAGAGAGTTTGAAGAATTTGTCCGAGTAGAAAACCAGTTCGAAGCCGACATCGTAAAACAACTCGAAGGCAACAAAATGCCCTACCGCTAACTCACTCCCGTGAGAGGGAGCGGGGCAGAGACGCTGGCGCGACTGCCAAAGAACAAAAGCCCCCTCTTTCTCAAATAGGGCTGGGGTGATTAACCTTCAGGGGTTCTATTTCAACAAAACAGCGAACCGCTGAGCTTATTTAGCCGCAGATGAACACAGATGATGATCCTCCCCCCTGACAAGGGGGGATTGAGGGGGGTTAGTTTGTCATGCTGAGCTTTTCGAATCGTCTCGCCATTCGTACTAGCTTTCCTGAACTCAAGCAAAGAGAACACGCCAACTTGAATAATCTCGATATAGAAAACAAAGATCTCCTTTTGCAGTTTTTAGAAAAACGAGCTAAATAGCTATCTTGGTTTTACAACGATCTAGAGCACTCCATATCCAAACAAATTAATAAGATGCTTTGGGATGATGCGATTTATAGATTGACCTATGAAATGCGAAGAATCAAAATAAATTCGCAAACTGAATCAACTGGAATCAATGGTGATATTTCTCATTTTATAGATAGAGGCTATGTCAACCTTCAGGCAACAGCTATCAGAAGCCTCATTGATAAAAGAGAAGATGTTATCTCTATACCTCGAATAATTAAAGATTTAACAAAGAATATTGGCTTGATCACTAGAGAGAATTATGTTTGCTATGATGATGTTAAGTTTAACCCAAAAGAAAACGCCACCGACAATAAAGAAATAAATTGCAACGCACGACACAAGTCTTTCGACAAGTTATGTGGAGGCCAAGACAACCAAAAGAAAAGGAATGATTTAATCAATCCAAAAACCTTCTCCAAACTTACCGAAGAATTAAACAAATGTAACGATATTAAAGAATTTACTAATAAATTCATTGCACATAAAGCAGATACTTCAAGTTTGGAAAATTTAACGGATGAACAACTTGGAATAACACTGGATCAAATCACCAAATGCCATCAAGCGATTCTTGGAGTCGCAAGCTTTATCGATGGTCATATTTTAGGAAAATACGAGCTAGGTGGAATACCCACAGAACAATATGGTTTGTTTAAAGAATTAGACAAGCCTTGGATAACAGAGGAAGACTTTGATGGACTTTGGGAATTCTGGCATACCCACAAAGAAACAATAGAAAAAATGCTGAACTATAAACCTTAATAAATTTATTTTTTCTCTTTTTCTAAAAGCTCTATTACCGCACGTAGTTTTCTCATATCTGTGACTCTATACTCGTTTTCTTCAAGGAAGTGTGTCCACAATATCAGCAACTCTACAACTCTTTCTCGACTTAGTTTTTCCCCATCTTTCATAAATTGTGGCTTTAGCCCTAAAAATGCTTTTGCTCCAAATCTTAAGAAAGCATCTTCCTCAAAAGCTCTTAAGTATGGATTATTTCTGTACTGACGCCGCCATAATTCGTGACGCTCAACCGTATCTCTATTATCTTCTTGTTCTTTAGCATGGTCTTTAGCAAAAGAACCAAAATCAGAATCTTTAAACTTATTAATTCCATTACTTAAAAGAGGCACACCTTCAAATTCTGCCCATTTTGGTTGCAACTCTGTAACAAAGTCACCAATTTCTGGAATTTCTTTGTTCATGGGACCATTAATACAAAAAGAGGGTGTTGACTTTATTTCTTTACCAGCCTGAATATAGTGGCTTTCAGAAATAACCCAAACACAAGGAAATTGTTTATATCGGTAATTTCCATTTCTTTTTTTTCCCAACATTTTACTAATTTTCCAAATAAGTACTTCGGGACTAAAAACATCTATTTCCTCATTAAGAAGAACTAATAAGCCACAAGCATTTTCAACATTAAAAGCCTTCTTTGTATCTGAAACTTGGTCATCAGCTTTTTTAAACGCCTTCTCAATAGGTCTTGTCAACTTTTCAAGTATCTGGCTCTTTATTTCTTGGCCACTATCCAGTTTATCTAATATTTTATTCACATCACATTCACCATAAACAATTGGAAATGCCGGATCGTCCCCATAAGGTTCCAAAACTTCATCAACCTTATAGGCGGTATCACTTTTCAAGGTTTTTACTTCAACGATTATTTGCCTATTTGCTAAAAAATAATCTGCTATTTGACTTTCTTCGTTGCCTTTAGGCAGTTTTAGGGAATCTATACTTTCCGAGCCAGGTAAAAACTTTAAAAACGAAAAGAATCTTTCTTCGAGGGATTTTTTCATTACGATTAGAATGAGGGATTATCTTAGTTCCAATATTAGTTTTACAGGATTAGTGCGGGGAATGGAAGGAGCAGGTTCCTTTGGCAAGTGTACCCCTGAATGTAAATCACCCTATCCCTCTTTGAGAAAGAGGGGACAAAACAAACCCCCTCAGTCCCCCTTGTCAGGGGGAAGATCATCATCCGTGTTTATCTGTGTGAATCGGTGGCTAAAAAGGTTTTCAGTTAATACGCTAGACCCTCTTCAAGCCGAGATAACCGATAAACTGCGCAATCCAGCCATTGCAGATGGCCCCACGCCTAGTGGTGGCTCACCGGGTGGTCCAGTCGCCGTTTTCTTGCTGGATTTTTTCGCCGGGTTTGGCGTTGTCGCGGTTGAGGCTGGCGGAGATTATCTGGACTTTTGCGAGGTCTTTATCGGTGAAGTTTTCGTTGGTCGCTACGATTCTTTTTAAAATCGTCAATCGATCTGCATTCTCTTCAGCAATGATGGCGATGGCAAACTCTTTAAACTTGGCGTCGGTTTTTGTCCGTTCCGTTGCAAAAAATTTCAGTAACCCGTCATTACCTTCTCCTGTGACAAGAGATTTTTTGAACGCCTGAATATCATCCCGATTGAACTCCTGACGTTGCATGGCTCTCAGCGCATTCAGCTTGCCTTTCGGGATCTCGGTAGCGGGTTTGAGTTTTCCCTCTTCATCTACCGACCGCACTGACGCCAATAGCAGAACTTCATTACCCAATTCTTCGTAACTGCCGAGTATCTGATTTTCCAATGCCGTTTTTTGATCGACAATGGTGACGTTGACATCCACCAGTTTTTCAGCACAGCTGGCAAGCATCAGTAGCAGAACTACCGCCAATAGCTTTGATGCGGAGTTGAAAAAATTCATTATCTTGGGCACATACTGCTTGAGAGTTTCTAAATCTTCCCAGCCCCTCTTCGTAGAAGAGGGGTCCATTGAAGCTCCCCCTTCTGCGAAGGGGGTTGGGGGGATTTGATTTTCTTGTTTTAGAAAAAATTTCATGGCTTCAAATAAACTTTTTCAGAATAATAGCAGAATTTTTTGATCCGAACGAAATGCAATTGCTGATGGCAATATTCAGTTTACATTCTCTTCCTGCATTGGGAACATAATCCATATCGCATTCCGGGTCCGGGTTTTCCATATTAATGGTGGGGGTTATGAATCCGTTTTTTAAAGACAGGGCCGAAACAGTCACCCCCAATGCGCCCGATGCCCCTTGCGGGTGCCCGACCATGGACTTGGTAGAGCTGGCCGGGATGTTCATGGCATGGCTGTTAAAGGTTCGCTTGACCGCCAGTGTTTCGACTTTGTCATTGAGCATTGTTGAGGTGCCGTGAAAATTGATGTAGTCCACTTCTTCTTTATTCAATTTGGCGTCCTTCAGGGCAAGGCTCAAGGCTCGCGAAGACTGTTTGCCATCGGGCATGATGGCGACTCGATGGTAGGCGTCACAAGTTGTGCCGTAACCAACAACCTCGGCGATGACTTCCGCCCCGCGCGCCTTGGCGTGTTCCAACTCTTCCAGAATAATCGTCCAGGCGCCTTCGGCCAGCACGAAACCTTCTCTATCCCGATTAAAAGGGCGCGAACCTCGTGCAGGAGAATCGTTATAGTGCATTGGGTTGACTTTCATTCTTTCGAACCCCTGCATCATCGCCGGGGTGACACAAGCTTCCACTCCGCCGGAAACAAACCAGTCTTCCTGCCCGAAGCGGATGGTATTGAACGCGTAGCCCAAAGCATCCGAGGAACTGGTGCAACCATTGGAGATGACATGGCTCCGGCCCTGGAACCCGAAGTACATGGAAATTTCGCTCGATAGCATACCGACCAGTGAATTGGAGATGGCGTAAGGACTGATCTTGTTTTTTTGCTTGGAAAAATAAATTTCAAATTGTTTTTCGGAGTAATCAAACCCCGATCCGCCACTCCCGACCAGCACCCCCAGCCCTTCAAAATCTTCCTCTGAAAAAGAGGAAAGATCAATCCCTGCATTGGCTAGAGCTTCCTGGGTGGCCGCTACAGCCAAGGGAACCGAGCGGGGCAGTTTTTTTAAATCTGACGTGGAATAATAAAGCGATGGATCGAACTGGCTCACTTCACCAGCGATCTGGCATATCAGGGCAGAGGCATCGAAGCTAGCGATACGGTCTATGCCGCTGATGCCTTTGCAGGTGTTTTCCCAAAAAGTTTTTAAACCGATGCCGTTCGGGCTGACTGCCCCGAGACCGGTGATCACCACTCTGCGTAACATATATAATGCGGTCCCCAGTGATTAAAAGTTTTACGAGGTGCTCTTAAAATTCAGCGTTGGTTTCAAGTTATTAAGTTATGGTAACATACGGGTGCCGAACCGGGCAACGATGCCCGCTTGCCATAATTGCAAACCCTGTTCATCAACACTACTTGCTTTCGCTGAAACAACAAACCGGTCAGATGATTGTATCAGGGTTTGAGGGAACCTCCCTCAATGCCCGCACTGAAGAACTGATTGTTCAGCAGGGCATTGGCGGTTTGATTCTATTCGAGCGCAATTATGAAAACCCCGACCAGTTACGGCAACTGATCAACGACCTCCAGTCGTTGACGGTTGATAACCCGGAAATACCTCCGCTTTTTATTTCAGTCGATCAGGAGGGCGGAAGGGTCGCTCGGCTGGGCGCACCTTTTACCCGGTTCCCTCCCATGTCGTGTCTGGGGCAGGCCAACTCGAATGAACTGGCCTACCGCTTCGGACTTGGAATGGGAAAAGAGTTGCGAGCCGTCGGAGTTAATATGGACTACGCTCCGGTTCTTGATGTCCACTCCAATCCTGCAAACCCCATCATTGGACACAGGGCTCTGGATAGTGACGCGGCAAAGGTGGCTCGTTTGGGAGCTGAATTGATTCGCGGATTTTATGCCGCCGGGGTCATCCCTGTCGGCAAACATTTTCCTGGACACGGAGATACCTCTCAAGATTCCCACCTCACCCTGCCTCGGGTTGAACGAACGCGGGAGTCACTGGAACAAATTGAGTTGATCCCCTTCAGTCATGCCATCGGGCAGGGACTGGAGGTTCTCATGACAGCACATGTGGTCTACCCGGCTTGGGATGCCAAACGGCCCGCCACTTTTTCCCCTGCTATTTTGCGTGATGTGTTGAGAAAATCTCTTCGCTTTGAAGGACTGATCATGTCAGACGATCTGGAGATGCAGGCCGTCGAGGATAAGCTGGAGTCCATTCCTGAGCTGGGAACCCGGGCCGGAGTTGATATTTTCCTCATTTGCCACGATCTGGAAAAAGTAAATGCCCTTCAGGACTCCCTGATCCGTGATATTAAAAGTGGACGCATTCCCCGCGCCACCATTGATCAATCCTTGGCCCGAATCTTCAAGGTGAAACAAAGACTACAACTTCCGGCAGATGCCAATCTGAATTTTGAAATTATTCTTGAAGAAAATCAGAGTCTCGCTCAGGAAATGCGAGCATTTTTTAAAGAATGAGCTATGAATAAAGCTTCAGATACCGATCAAGTCTCTGCTCCAGCTAAACGATGGGGCCGGGTTTCCCTGCTTTATCTGGCGCTGTTGGCCTATTTCTGGTCCTTCTCCAAATATGGACTGAATATTTGGGACGAAGGGGGGTATGCCAATGGAACCCTGAGAACCCTTAACGGGGAAAGGGCTCTTATAGATTTCAATCCCAATGGCTACCTCCCCGGTCGTTATTGGTACGGAATGCTGTTTTTTAAACTGCTCGGAGTAGAAATTCAAAGCCTGCGCATCGGTGTTCTTCTCATCACTCCACCCATGGTCTTAATGACTTATTCCATCGGACGGAAAATCATGCCAGCCGGCTTTGCCTTGCTTGCGGCTTTGTTCATGCTTTCCGCCCCTTCCATGTACTACAACCGTTTCTACACTTTCTTTGTCGTGTTGAACCTCTATCTCATTACAAATTTTCTGGACAAGAAAAACCTGGCGTCTCTAGCGGGGTTGGGAGCGGGAATTTTTTTAAGTGGCTTTTTCAAGTTTGAGGTGGCTCTTTTTTCTACACTAATCAGTCTGGTGGTAGTGGCCTTGATGTATAGCCAAAAACATTGGCGTCTTCATTTTATTCCGGAAAAACAGACGACACACACCTCCATCAAAAATTACTATTTGGCAGGCGGGGTTTCCATCGCGGCTATCGTGTGCGTGATCTATCTGGGGCAGGACTATTTAATAAAAGTATTCAAAATGGTCATCGATGCGCATGAGGTCTGGGGAAACCCGTTCCCGGAAATTTTTCCCTTTCTCGCGCTTCTCAAGGAAGTGGGCTACCACCAGATGTTTGAAAGGGTTTTGTTCTATCTGCCCATTCTAACCTGTGGCATTGTGACCGCCCTTCTTTTTTATCAACTCACGCTAAAAAAAGAACCCTTTCATATTGATCATCTGATGGTTATTGCTATTCTACTATTCGGGGTTTGCGCCTTTGGTCTGGTAATTTGGCGAGCAGGATTCGATAACCTGCTAAGAACCCTGCCTCCCTTCTATCTTCTATTTTGTTATTTATTGTTTCGAATCA
The DNA here is from genome assembly GCA_014382285.1 of Nitrospinota bacterium. Taxonomy (GTDB): domain Bacteria; phylum Nitrospinota; class Nitrospinia; order Nitrospinales; family VA-1; genus LS-NOB. The sequence continues at coordinate 10,852 of JACNKA010000063.1, forward strand.
GAAAAAAAATTCTTTCCTTTCAAGATCCCCTCGACCAAAAAAGCCTTTCCACTCGGTTACCCTTAAACCTTCTCACCGTTTTCCTTCCCTTCCTGTTTTATTTTGAGATGAATACCCATCATGGTTTTTATGCCGGTAGCATCGGCGCCATGAAACTGGAGACCACTCGTCTCTCTCTGGATAAAGTGGATGTCTACACCAACCCAGCAGAGGCCAGGTGGGTTGAAGAGGTCATTGAAAAAATAGCCCTTTACTCGCAAAAAGGAGATGCCATTCTGGCCCTGCCGCTGAACCCTGTTTTTTATTTTCTTTCTGATCGGCTCAACCCGACTCCCTATGAATGGGTGCTGCCAGGTATGCTTGAGGAAACGAAAGAAAAAGAGTTGGTGACAATACTGAAAAACCAGCCCCCAAAAGTGGTGATTTATGTCGATATCGCTATCGATGGAGATGAAGAAAGAAGGCTCTCTCATTATGCTCCACACCTCTACAGGTTTTTGGTAGAAAATTATGTTTTTCAGGAGTCTATTGGTTTCTTTCAAATCCTTTTACCAAAAAATTCCCCCATACCTCTTGACTTTTAAACCATTTGGTATCACACTACCCAGTAAAGGGTAGTTGATTATACTACATAGATGTAAAAATATTAAGACTGGTTCAGTGTCTAAGAAAATATTGACAGCTTCGTTTTTTTAAGGAATTATAGCAATACAAGCGATCGCAAGGCTAGGCATCCTATCCTATGTATTGATTCTATGCTTTCCCCCTCAAACCTGGTTTTATTCTGAAGATATGGGGAATCAGGTTCTTTAATTTTCTAGAGAACTGAATAAAGTTTCCGCCGCAAGCATCCAGTATGCGCTTGATGGTGGTGTTTCAGACCTTGAGTTTCTCAGGGTTATAGTTAGGCATTTTCAATTATAATTAGGTATACCATCAAATGCAAGAAATAAAATCAGGAACGGCTAAATTTCTAGGGTCTCGGCTCCGCCAATGGAGAAAGTCTTTGCCTCTCAAATCTTTCGAATTGGCAAAATTGATCAGAATCTCTCAGGGGTCTTTATCGGATATTGAGAACAACAAGTCTTTACCTTCAGCAGATACGATTGCAAAACTTTATCAGCACACAGACCTTAATATAATCTGGCTGCTAACGGGAAAAGGGCCTATCAGGAAGACACAAAACGCTCCAGGCGGCGAAGAACCTTGCGTCAATGAGGCTATGGAAACTTACGGGGAAGACCCAGCATTGAATGAGCTGATCCAGAAACTGGTGCGCACCTATTACCGGGGTGACGTAGAGAAAAAAGCCCATTTGGTCGGTTTTTTAATTGGTGCCGATCCGGGGGAATAGCCCCGGCACACTTGGTTTGGCACTCGAATTATTCCCACAACGGAATCACAAGCTCGCCCCCTCATGCAAGGTATATAGGTTGTGATATAAACCTTTGTTGTTCATCAAGTCCTCATGTTGACCTGCTTCAACAATGCTCCCCTTATCCAGCACAAAAATCTGATCCGCTTTATGGACAGTACTCAGGCGATGCGCAATGACAAAAGTCGTGCGATGGACCTTTAGAGCTTCCAAAGCATCCTGAATGAGAGATTCGGATCGGTTATCTAAAGAAGAAGTTGCCTCATCTAGAATCAGAATTTTTGGGTCTTTCAATATGGCCCGGGCGATGGACACCCTCTGTCTTTCTCCCCCGGAAAGCTTCGCTCCCTTTTCCCCAACAACTGTGTCGTAACCCTTTTCCATAGCCATGATGAATTCATGCGCATTGGCTTTTTGTGCGGCCTCTTTAAGTTCTGTGTCTGTCGCATCTAGCTTGCCATAAAGGATGTTTTCCCGCACCGTTCCTCCAAACAAAAGTGTTTCCTGAGGAACCAGAGCAATCTGGCTGAGAAAACTTTTCCGGTCCAAGGTGCGGATATCGTGCCCGTCCAGACGAATGGCCCCGGAAGACGGATCGAAAAAACGCAACAAAAGCTTGATGAGGGTCGACTTGCCAGCCCCGCTTGGCCCAACCAAAGCCGCGGTCTGACCGGGAAGCACCTCTAAGCTAACATCATGAATCACCTCTGTGGTGTCCCGATAACCGAAAGAAACATTTTCGAAATGAATGCGTCCCGTTAAATCTCCGAGCGGCACCGGGTTATCCGGGTTTTGAATCATTGGCGAGGTATCGAGAATCTCATAGACTCTGGAGATGGCTCCCGAGGCTTCCTGAATCTGGGTATACAGTCGGATAAAAGTTCCAATGGGTCCCGCAATGATCAGTGCGTACAGAAAAAAAGCCGCCAGTTCGCCAGGAGTCGTTGCCCCCTGCATAACCTGATACCCGCCATACCAGATCAGCAACGCAGAGACTAGAAAGGTGAGCCCCAGTATGAACGGACCAAAAAACGAAGACACCTTGAGCTTATCCACCGCTCTTTCGAAAGCCATTTCAATTTTGCTCTGAAAACGACTTCGCTCATAAGGTTCGCGGGTGAAGGACTTGACAATCTTGATGGATGATATCACTTCCTCAAGGACCACCACCGCCTGCGCCACATGATCTTGAAGCTTTTCCGAAAACATTTTCAACCGCCGCCCAAATACCCGGGCAAAAATCATCAAGGGAGGCAGGATGAGCAAAATAAGTCCGGTCAGTTTCCAGTTCAGGTACAGAATAATCGTCATGGCCCCGAGCAAGGTGATGCTTTGGCGTAATAGGGCAACGGGAATGGTCACCAGGGCATTCTCGATCACTGAGATATCGTTACTCATGCGGGACAAAATTTCTCCCACCCGGCGTTCCTGGAAAAAACGCAATGAAAGCGATTGAATATGGGAGAAAAAATCGACACGAAAATCTGTGGTCATCCTGTGACCCACGAAACCAAAAATATAATTATGCGTGACCGCGAACACAGCCTGGAGGCCAATAATGATGATTAAATCCCATGCCAGGCCATCCAGCACCTCGCTGTCTTTCAATACGATCACAGCGTTGATCATATTGCGGACAATTAAAGGCAATACAAGATTGATCAACGAGGTTAAAGCCAGGCAAAGAAAAGCAAAAACCAAGCTTTTGGCATACGGTCTGGCGTATTTCAGGATTTTACGAAATTCTTTCATTCCACAATAAACGGCATTTCAGTATCTTTTAAGTTTAGGGAAAACTCCCTGAACCACTTTGTTTTCAATTGTTTTTCAGGGCGATATCATAACCGTTAAAGAGACCCAATTCAAACCTTATCGAACCTGCAAGATCCTGATTTTCAAAGCAGAAAAAATCTTCCCTCAGTTTTCCAAAATTAATTCTCAAGTTAACCCTAAAGGTGCCGTTAAGAAGAGTGCGTGTACTGGCTAAAAATTGATCATCGCAGAGAGACAAAACAAGCTTTTATTTTTCAATAGTTTAGCTTGCAAACTTATCAACCCGGAAGCAGAGGTTAAATACATGGATACCCAGGCCGTTAACCCAACGGGAAATCCGACAGCTCCACCGCCTAAAACGCAATCATCTTCATCAAGCTCAAAATCTAAATCTGTTCCGACTTCTGAGCCTAAGGCATCAGGAGATTCTGTTGATCTGTCCGCTCAAGCCAAGGTCTTGGCAGAGGTCAGCAAGGGGCGAAGTTCATCATCGGATAGCGAACAAAGAAAGTTTTCCGTGACGGATGACAACGACGTGGTTCTTCAGGTCATCGACCCTAAGACCCAGAAGGTGGTTAAATCTGTTCCCACTGAAGAACAAATGCAATTGAAAAACGCCGTTCGGGATGGAATCAGCAATATTACGGAATAGGTTTTTTCCTAAACAGGTAAAACAGGTTTTCTAATAAATAAGGAGATGGATTATGGAAGTTTCAAGCTTGGGAAATTTTTCTGCCGCTCAAAAACCGACCGCAGAAACAAGCGAAGGGAGCAAAGACGCTCGCGCAACAACCACATCTAACGAGTCTCAAGGTACCAGCACAGAAGAAGCACAGACCAGCCCTATTCCTCCCGTCAATCAAACTGCTGAACTGAGTGGCGAAGAGGGCAATACAACAGCCTCCGAATCAGGATCGGGAGGGGCGGTCGATCTTCTGGCATAACCCACTTACGTGGGAGGCAAAATATAAAAGCCACTTTTATGACTTATGTAATTGCTGGCTAATCAGTGAGAGTTATTGCTATTGGTATGATAGCTAGCAATATCACAGCCCCACACCTAGCTTAAGGTTTTCATGAAGCGCTCGGTGATCTCTTCCGGGGTGTGTGTCACGCGTCCTGTCTTGTGGTCAAAACAGGGTTCCACCTTGATCAGCAGAAAAACCGGCCCTTCCGCATTCATCAATTTTTCAAACGCCGGTTTGATCTCTTCTCTTTTATCGACTCTCACCGCTTGCCGATAACCTGCGCTTTTGGCAACTTGCTCAAGAGGCACCGCATTAGAAATAGACCGTTGCTTTCCTGTTGACTCATACACTTCATTATCAATCACAACATGCACCAGATTTTTTGGGGCTTCCGCCGCTATCATGGCAAGGGTGCCCATAGACATCAACACATTGCCATCTCCATCCAGCACAATCACCTTGCGATTTGGCTGACATAAAGCCACACCCAACCCAATGGAAGATGCCAAACCCATAGAACCGATCATGTAAAAATTTTCTTCCCGGTCTTTTAAGGAAAACGACTCCCTGCATATGAAACCATTGGCGTGTATAACGGGTTCGTTGCCCAATAAGGGCAGCAACTCCTGAAATGCCTCAGTGCCTTTCATCAAATAAACCTTTCTCGACTATAAGCGTGTAGGGGCGTTTTTCCTCATTGATTTTTCGCTTGGCAGTTGCGAGAACCTCATCCAGGTTTTCCGGCTTTAAAATCGCATAGTCCATGCCCGCAGTTTCCAGAAGCTTCTGATCGATGTCCCCCATGATGATATGTTCAGGGGCGTCTTTCCCTCCCTGACCTCGCCAGCTCATAATGACCAAAACGGGAATTCGGTAAATCAGGTTGAGGGAGGTAAACGCATTGAGGCAATAACCCAGTCCCGAGTTCTGCATCAGCAAGACGGGCAAAGAACCGGCAAGGTAGGCGCCTGCACACAGGCCCACCGCTGCGTCTTCTCGCACCGATGGAGTATATCTGGCCTCCTCAACTTCTTCCAGGCATGAGATCAGGCCCGATAACAGCGAGCAGGGAACTCCCGTGAAGAAATTAAAGTTTTCCCGGATCAACCGGTCGACGAAGGCTTGAGATGTGAGTGACGACACGTTTGATTCCTCTACCAGTTTTGGATGTTTCGTTCGCCACCATATTCGCCCTGAAGCTTATGGATGAGCTTGATATATTCGACTATGCGCTCTTGACCGGGAAACTCGACTCCCAGATCCTTGGCCGCCTGGTTGGACATCGGCACACCATCTTCCCCCATAACACCTTCGCATTCGCCAAAAGAGTCGATGGTTTCCGCAATCAGTTTTCCCAGGTCCAGATTATGAATATGCCCATCAATCAGATGATAAGTTTTTCCTGATGCCTCCGCATTTCCCAGAACCTTCTGTATGGCCTGCACCACTGAACCCACCGCAACATATTTGGTACTGCCCTTGAGATCAACGTTGTAGTTTGTGGCGAGGTAGTCAATAGTTTGAAACCATTCGGACTTGTCAAGCTGAGGTCGTACTCCATACACAGTTACCGGCCGCAGAATGGTTAAATCAAAGGCCCGGCTTTTATAATAATAGTGGCAAAACCCTTCAATCGAAGATTTGATCGAGCCATAAAGGCTGCTCGGCCAAACGGGGTGATTTTCATCCAGCGGGTGTTCCTGATCCACCGAGGGAAGAATTTGTCCAAACACGGTGCATGAACTCATGAACACCACCTGCTTGACCTTTGCCTTTTTAGCTTCTTCCAGCAAATCAAAAGATCCATTAACATTTACCTTGACCAACTCATCAACGGCCTGAACCGGGCCGGGGAAATGAGCCAGGTGCACCAGCACATCTACATCCTGCACTAGTTTTGCAAGGGATTCGCGATCCTCCAAACCTCCGATGATGTAGTCCACATCCTCAAAAGTTTTTAAATGTTCCACCACACTACCTTCGCGGATCAGAGCCCGGATGTTGTAGGGAGAATCTTCCGGGTTTTCTTCAATGAGTTTTTTAATAAGATGGGAACCCACCATTCCGGTGATACCGGTGAGTGCTATATTCATTCCTAGACCTCCAGACGGAGCGCCTTTTCAGGCAACAGGTTATTTAAAATGGAACTGGCCCCTCAAGTAGATCAAGCGGCCAGCCTTTCAAGCTAGAGAATTTTTTATTATGGTGACCGGCAAAAACGAAGTCAACCTTTTTCCCGGCATTTTCACCCGGCTCTTAACTATCTTCCTGAATAACAGCCTGAGCGGCGGCAAGTATGGCAGTGGGAACCCGGTAGGGGGAGCAACTGACGTAACCCAAACCTAATGTATTAAAAAAGTTGATCGACACCGGGTCTCCTCCATGCTCTCCACACACCCCCAAATGAATATTGGGTTTGACCATTTTTCCCTTTTCAACCGCAATACGGATCAATTGGCCCACCCCTTCCTGATCTACCGATACAAACGGGTCACGAGTCAGCAGGCCTTTATCGAGATATTGGTTCAGGAAACTTCCAGAATCATCCCGACTGAGTCCGAAGGCCGTCTGTGTCAGATCGTTGGTTCCGAAGGAAAAGAAATCCGCCTCCACCGCTAATTCATCTGCCGTCATGGCGGCCCGGGGTAGCTCGATCATAGTGCCTATTTTATAACTCAAGTCCACACCGGCTTTTTCAATCACATCTTCAGCCTCTTCGACAATGATTTCACGGACAATTTTGAATTCATTAACATGCGCTACAAGCGGCACCATAATCTCCGGAAAAACTTTAATACCCTTTTTGGCCTGTCTGCAGGCCGCTTCAATAATTGCTCGAACCTGCATCCGGTAAATATCCGGGAAAGTGATTCCAAGTCGGCAACCACGATGCCCAAGCATGGGGTTGACTTCCTTTAGCGTTTCGATTTTCTTAGCCAGGGCCATTGGCGATACTTTCATCTCCTTGGCCAGGTTTTTAACTTCAGCGGGGGAATTGGGCAGGAATTCGTGCAAAGGAGGGTCCAGCAACCGCACCGTAACTGGAAGCCCATCCATCACCTTAAAAATTTCAGCAAAATCCGCACGCTGGATGGGAAGCAGTTTCTTCAACACCTCTTCACGAGCTTTTTCGTCCTCGGCAACGATCATTTTGCGTACCAGAAAAATGCGTTCCTCATCAAAGAACATATGTTCCGTGCGGCACAACCCGATTCCCTGCGCTCCAAAATCCCGCGCCATCAAAGCATCGTGCGGGGTGTCTGCATTAGCTCGAATCTGTAAAGCCCGGACTTCGCCCGCCCAGGTCATCATGCGCGTAAAATTACTAGTCAACCGGGACTGGATCAAGGGTACTGCCCCATTGAACACTTGGCCTGTCGTTCCATCCAGAGAGATTGAGTCCATCTCTTTAAGCTCAACACCTCCCAGCCTGCATTTTTTTCTTTTCACGTTAACGTCCAGGGTACTGACTCCTGAAACACAGGGCTTGCCCATGGCTCGGGCCACCACTGCAGCATGTGAAGTCATGCCTCCCTTGGCGGTCAGAATTCCCTGCGACACACTCATTCCCTGAATATCCTCCGGCGATGTCTCCATGCGAACAAGAATAACCTTTTCTTTTTTATCAGCCATTTCCTGGGCACGCTCGGCAGTGAATACAATCTTCCCTGCGGCCGCACCGGGGGAGGCGCCCAGACCTTTTCCCAGTAATTTCAATTTCGCCTTGGGGGAAATCATCGGATGAAAGATTTGATCCAATTGGTTTGCTGGAACCCGCATCAAAGCTTCGCGTTTACTGATCAGCCCTTCATTCACCATATCAATCGCAACTTTGATGGCCGAGGCGGCCGTGCGTTTGCCAGCCCGGGTCTGCAATAAAAACAGTTTCTGGTTTTCAATGGTGAACTCCAGATCCTGCATATCTTTGTAGTGGTTCTCCAGTTTCTGGTAAACCTTCACCAGATCCTGATAGACCTCCGGCATGTCCTGCTCCAGCATTTCGATAGAGTTAGGTGTCCGGATTCCAGCAACAACATCCTCACCCTGGGCATTGAGCATGTATTCCCCATAGAATTTCTTTTCGCCGGTCGCCGGATTGCGGGTAAACGCTACACCCGTGCCAGAAGTTTCGCCCATATTGCCAAATACCATGGACTGGATGGTGACAGCTGTGCCCCATTCGTGCGGGATGCCATTCAACCTTCTATATGTTCCCGCCCGTTCCGTATTCCACGAATTGAACACCGCCTCAACTGCCATGCGCAGCTGTTGCATGGGGTCTTCTAAAAACTCTTCCCCCGTCACACGAACCACCAGAGCCTTGAATTGTCGGATGAGTGATTTCAACTCCTGAATTGTGAACTCCGTATCAAATTCGATATTACGCTTTAACTTTTTCTTGGTGAGGATTGCTTCAAATCGTTCTCCAGAAACCCCCAAAACCACATTCCCGAACATGGAAATGAAACGGCGATATGAGTCGAGAGCAAACCATTCGTTCTTGGTGCTCTTTGCCAAACCCTGAACAGTTATATCGGTCAGACCCAGATTCAACACAGTATCCATCATCCCCGGCATGGAAACACGGGCTCCCGACCGCACCGAAACAAGAAGAGGGTTATCAGGATCACCAAAGTTTTTCTCCAGACCCTTTTCCAGATTTTTTAGTCGAGCGAGAATTTCATCCCACAATTTAGAAGGGAAAGTATTTTTATTTTTGAAATAGTAAACACAGGCTTCTGTGCTTATGGTGAAACCAGGAGGGACTTGTATACCCAGGGAGGCCATTTCGCCAAGGTTAGCGCCTTTTCCTCCCAAGAGTTTTATCATTTCAGCTTTTCCTTCGGTGTTTTCATCACCAAAGGCGTACACATATTTTTTTTGCACCATAAAAAGAACCTAGCCCTTAACCAACTGAAAGTAGAGGTTAAAACAACCTATAAATGGAATGCGCTAGACTATCTGATGGCAAGAGGGTTTTCAACCTTTTTTCAAAATGATGCGAGAAAAATCGGCAAGCCCTGAAAAGAGACCGGAAATCTGATGCAGAAGGTGAAGGCGGTTATTACGTAACGAAACATCTTCCACCATAACCATGACTTCATCAAAAAACCCGTCCACCGCAGGTTTTATTTCTACAATTTTTTCCAACGCCTGGCGAAACTCCTTGTTTAGAGTATGCCGAAGCACCGGCTCCCGAACCTTCATATACGCCTCGAATAACTTCTTTTCAGCCGGTTCATTCAATAACCCCGGGTCCACTTCACCTTCAGCCTCCTCATTGAGGATGCTGACGACTCTACGAAACGCAATGGCCAAAGGTTCAAAGTAGGGCTGCTTCTTCAAATCAGAAAAGGCAGAGACCTTTGCCCTGATATCAACAATAGAATCCAAACCTGTGGACAACACACAGTCAATCGCGTCATGCGGAAACCCTTCGGCATTCAAGTGAGATTTGTATCGCTGAGAAAACAAATCCAACACATGTTTTTTGATGACCTCAGGTTCCAGCTTGAGTTTCGAGCCCATAAGGCGCAGGCCTTCTTCGACAAGACTGTCCAATGAAACCTGCCAACCTCGATGCAGAAAAATCTGGATGATTCCCAGCGCGTTGCGTCTCAAGCCATACGGATCTTCAGAGCCGCTGGGGATCAAGCCCACCCCGATACAGCCTAAAATAGTATCGAGCTTATCTGCCACCGCGATAACAGCTCCCAACTCGCTCTCAGGGGGAGCGTCTCCGGCAAAAGCGGGATGGTAATGTTCTTTGATAGCCTGTGAAACCTCGGACGCCTCTCCAGAATGGGTTGCGTAATATCCACCCATGATGCCCTGCAACTCCGGAAACTCATAAACCATCAGAGTCACCAGATCGGCCTTGCACAACCGCGCGGCTCGCAATGCCTGCGATTGTTTATTCGGACAAACTTGATGGCATAAAATCCCGGCAAAACCAGAAATCCTTTCCATTTTTTCATACAACGTTCCCAGTTTTTTCTGGAACACAACACCCTTCATTGCATCCACGAAATCGTCCAGCTTTTTCTTTTTATCCTCATTATAGAAAAACCGGGCGTCCTCCAACCGGGCATGCAAAACCCGCTCGTTGCCATTTTTTATTTGAGGGCTTGCAGGCATATTGCTGATCGTGATAAAGCAGGGCAGCAAATTTCCTTTCTCATCCGAGACATGAAAATATTTCTGATGGTATTTCATCGTCATCACCAACAATTCCCTGGGCAGTTCCAGAAAACAGGGGTCAAAATCTCCCCGGATGGCTACCGGATACTCCACCAGATAATTAACGACATTCAACAGATTCGGGTCGTCTTCCACAGACCCACCTGCTTCCCGGGCCAGATTTTGCACCTGCTCAATAATTTTCTGTTTCCTCAGTTCCGGGTCGACCATCAAAAAATGGTTGGCACTCTGCTCTAGATAGGAGGCCAGGTTTTTCACTTGGAATTTATCGGGCTTTAAAAACCTGTGCCCCGGAGAAAAATCACCGCACTCAATACCATCAAAACTGCATTGCAAAGGCTTGCCATCAAATATTGCCACAATCCAGTGCAACGGCCGGGCGAAGGGACGAGCCTTGTTTTGCCAGCGCATTTTTTTTGGAAAAGGGATGTTGCCAATAAATTGCGGCAGGAATTCATTGAGGTGATCCCAAGTGGGGCGGCCTTTTTTCTCTACGCGGGCGCAGACCACTTCTCCTTTGGGTGTGCTCTCCCGGGTTAAGGCCGAAACATCCAGGCCCTTGCCTCGGGCAAACCCAATGGCTGCCTTGGTCGGCTCCCCCTGATCGTCAAAAGCCACAGAGATACTGGGGCCATGAAAAAGATCCACGGAGTCTTCCTGCAAGGCATCCACTCCCTTCACAGACACCACCAGCCTCCGGGGCGTGCCCATAATATATGGCATCTCGGCCTTAATCTGGTTACGAGCGAAAAAGGATGCCAGTTCCTCACGCATATACTCAAGGGCAGGTTGAACATATCCTGAAGGAATTTCCTCAGAACCAATTTCTATAAAAAATTCGGGCATATCATACCGTTCAGTTTAAAGCGGTGGCAAAAGATGACAGACTTGGGCAAAATGGGTATTATCGAATAAATATCTACAAAGTCAACCATCAGCAAGGGAATCCCCTTGAACCCTTGATCATCGCATGTATTGAAAAATATTCAAGGTTATGCAATGTTTAAACATGAGTTTATTGAATAACCTTTAATAATCTGCATTCATAATTCAGGTTGATTCATGAGCACAATCATTACCATCATCATCGCGATTGCCGTGCTGGCCGTACTGGGTAAAGTATTTTTTTCCGGTACCTCCGGCCCCTCCAGACGGAAAGAGGGTTCCGCCGATTCAGGCGAGACTTCCGCATCCCCCGAAAAAGGAAACAAGAACCCGTCAGCGGTAAAAAATATGGGCGCGAGTATGCTTTCCGATATGGGAGTCAAGGGCGCGAGCCTGTTTCGTCCTCCTCCCGAGCCAACACTGTTCACCGGTCGCAAAGAGGTACAGAAAAAAATTATGGGCCAGGTCTCGACGGCTCCCGCAATAATAGGTATCAACGGTCATCCAGGAGTCGGGAAAACCTGTCTGGCCATCACCTTGATTAAAAAATTCTCCCCGCAATTTACCAACAACTGCCTGTTCATAGATATGCAGGGAGATCAACCGAACCCACCTTCCGCAGAAGACATTATGCGGCGAATCATTTTGAGGTTCCACCCTTCCCAACCCCTGCCAACGGATAATAAAAAATTGGCCAAATTATACCGGGTTGCCCTGAAAGCTCATAAAGGCATTTTAATTCTGGATAATGCCGCTGGTACCAAGCAGGTCAAGCCCCTTGTTCCTCCCCGCTCCTGGCTTATGATCGTGACTTCGACTAAACCGGTTTTAATCCCCAACATTGTTGCCGCTGAGCTGGACCCCATGGAAACTTTAGAGTCGCAAACTCTATTGACCCGCTGGGCTCCCAAAATCAGCCCCACTATCAAGGAAATTTCCCATATCTGCAAGGGGCTTCCTATGGCTCTGGAAATAATTGGAAAACTTTTCACCATCAACTCCACCATGGCTCCTGACTACTTCACCAAAAAATTTATAGAAGTCCGTGAACGTTTTGGAGAAGACGTAAAAGGTGATTTTGTTGTCGGCATTCGAGCCGCTATCACCCTCAGCTACAATATGCTACCCGACAAGGCCGCTGTTGTTCTCAAAAAGCTATCGATTTTTCCGGGGTCCTTCACGGCTAATGCTGTTTCTTTTATTTGTGAAGACACCAAAAACCTTTCACTGACTGGCCTGGAAAAATATGGCCTGGTCCAATACAATCTCAATAGCAACCGTTATTACCTGCACCCGCTGATCAAAAGTTTTGTCAGGCCTCTGCTCACTCCCGGTGACCGGAACATGACAGAAAAACGCCTTGCCACTGAATTCATGAATGTGCTGGAAAACGCCCATCTCCAAGTTGAAAAAGGTGGTAAAGAAGCTATTAAAGGTTTGCGGCTATTTGATCTGGAGCTGGAAAATATTAAAGCTGGTATGGAATGGAGCCGGAAATACTGCGATAAAGATAAAGAGGCGGCACAAATTTGCAGTGCCTACACTGAAAATGGGGCCACATTGATAAGCCAACGTCTTTCTCCCACTGAATGCATACAGTGGTTTGAGGCGGCCCTGACAGCCGCCAGACAACTGGAAGACAAAGAAGCCGAACGCACACACCTCTTGAATCTGGGTTGTCAATACGCCCTGTCAAACCAATCTCTGGAAGCCACAAACACTCTGCAAAGCGCACTCTCCTTCTGCAAAAAAGAAGGCGATGTCGAAGGGCAAAAAATCGCCCTCCAACACTTGACCCGACTCAGCCTGACTGGAAGTGACCATGCACTCACCATCGGTTATATAGAGGAACATATTGGATTGACAGGCAATGGAAATGAAGCTGAAGAGTTTAAACTTTTAGTTCAATTGACAAAGTCCTGCGTACTAATCCAGGAATACAATAAAGCCGTCCATTCCGGAGAACAGGCAATGGATTTAATTTCGCTAAACAATGACAAGGCCCTGCATATCATCCTGTTTCACAATCTGGGTGAAGGCTACATGAAAACAGGTGAAGAGAGTAAAGCTCTCGAAATTTTTGAACATGCACTGAAGCTTTGCCAGGCAATTCCAAAACATCCGCTTCTCACGGAACTGACCAAGCTGGCCGGTGAAGCGGCTGTGAAAACCGGTGATGTTCCGGGCGCCCTGAAAATTTTGCTGAAAGGGCTGGAAACCATTCGTCAAAACAACAACCTGACCATGGAAGGGGCATTGCTGATTCAAATTTCTGAAACCCATATAGGAAATCAAAGCGAAGATCAGGCTTTTGGGTATTTGGAGGAGGCCCTGAATGTATCAAAAAAAATCAATGACCGCCCAATGGGGGGAAAGGTGTTATGGATGTGGAGCAAAGCTTTGACCAAATCAGGTAATATTGCTGCAGCAATCAGCCAAGGACTGGAAGCTCTAAAAATTTATGAAGAACTCAACAACCCCGAAGCCAGTGACCTTCGCGCACAAATTGATAAATGGTCCGGGAATTGATTGTTTCAGGGCTGTTTTTTCAGCAAGGGAAAATCCATGGCTTCCCTCTGTTGCACGTAGCCCTCAGCGCATAACCGGGCCAGGCTTCTCACTCGACCAATGAATCCGGTCCGCTCCGTAACACTGATTGCTCCTCTGGCATCCAACTGATTGAAGGCATGAGAACATTTTAAAGTGTAGTCGTATGCAGGCAAAACCAGTTCCTGCGCCAGCAAATCTTTTGCTTCCGCTTCATACATATCGAACCATTGAAATAACCGTTCCTTACCCGACACTTCAAAATTGTAACGCGAGAACTGTTTTTCTGTTTCCAGATGGACATCGCCGTATAAAATATTTTCATTCCATTTAAGGTCATAGACGTTGTCCACATCCTGCAGGTACATGGCGATGCGTTCCAACCCATACGTCAGTTCAACCGTGACCGGTTTCAGGTCTACCCCCCCCACTTGCTGGAAATAAGTGAACTGGGTGATCTCCATACCATTCAGCCAGACCTCCCAACCCAAACCCCAGGCGCCGAGAGTGGGTGACTCCCAATCGTCTTCAACGAAACGAATATCGTGTTGAAGCGGGTTCACCCCCAGTGAAACCAGACTATCCAGATAAAGGCTCTGCGCATCTTCGGGCGATGGTTTTAAGATGACCTGAAACTGGTAATAATGCTGGAGACGATTGGGGTTCTCCCCATATCTACCATCGGTGGGCCTGCGCGAGGGTTCGACATAGGCGGCACTGTAGGGTTCTGGACCTAATACCCTGAAGAATGTACAGGGATTAAACGTCCCCGCACCCACTTCAATGTCATAGGGCTGGCGCAGCGTGCATCCCCTGTGTGACCAGTAGTTTTTCAGGTTGTGTATGATGTCTTGATAATACTGAGCCTCTGTGTGTACTATAGTTTTTGGGATATAGTCAACCTCCACCAATCGCAGGGCTACGCTAGACTCACCTTTCTCTTGCATTCCATATTTCGTCTC
>JACNKA010000134.1 GCA_014382285.1 Nitrospinota bacterium
ACACATACCCTTTTGTCTTGTCCGAGAAATCAAACATATCACTATAGAATAGTTCGCGATCCATCCTTGGAATATTCGCATAGGGCATTGGATCGTGATAAACCCCTGGGGTAAAAAGACCGAGCAGGATATCTCTCAAGAGATTAATCCCTTTTCCTCGCACAACATAATCCCCTCCCCTAAGGTAGGATTCATTAAAACTGTAGTTATTGAAATGTCCGCCAATTATGATCGGTGCATATAATAATTGATCTCCATCGTATACCGGACCCTTTGCTTCCCAAACCATATCCTTTAGCGCTTTATCAGCAACTGCAAAATCTGAAATATTTCTTTTCAGGATATGGCTTGCCCGTTCGATCTTATAACGCTTAATCCATTCAAAAACAAAATCAGTCAATCCCGTATAAAGATTAAAACCTATCCATTCAGGTTGTTTGTTTTTAATAATATCATCCAGAGAATTAATATTATTACAACCAACCAATGCATAATTAGCTATGCCATTCATATGTTGTAGAACACCACCCAACGACATGAGCGTTATATTTTCTATTTCACTGGAGTCATGTCCAACAAACAAAACATGCGGACGAAAATCTGGTTTGACGTTCGACAGGTATTCCTTGTATCCATTCCAATCGACAGTTATATCTTTAGGAGCATAAAGGGTATTGACATATTTCCCTGAAATATTCTCCAATAAGGGAAGTTCGAAATTCCTCGGATACCCCGCAAGATTATCCAGAGAATCTCCTCTTCCGGGCAGGGAAATATCTTTAGCAACATTAAACTCAGGTTTATTCATTCTAACAATTTTTCTGACTTCGGGGTGAGGGTTACCAGAGCCTTCTCAACTTCTTCATATACCTGATCAACAGTGACAGATTCAGGGTCACGATACAAGCAACTAAAAATAACCGTAGCGTTTGGTGAGATGGGTTGACTACGTTCTTTGGGATGGCCTAAATGAATTGAAATCATTTTACTATCAAACGATGACGCAATATGCGTCAATCCATTATCACAACCTATGAATAAAAAAGCACGCCCAATAACTGAGGCAACCGCACGGATTGTCGGTGCATTTTTTACTGTGATGGTTCCAGGGTAGTCTTTATTTGAAGCTGGCGAGACAAAAGTTATAAATTTGACCGAATACTTTTCGTGGACTCGGCGTACCAACTCGAGAAAATTCTTACGAGGCCATTCTTTTGCCGCCTTAGCAAAACGTGTTTCAGGAGACAGGACTATAAAAGGCTCTCCTTTTTCAATACCGACTTGAGCCAGTATGTCCTCTCCTTGCGCGGAATCTTCCGCATTCAAATATACAATGGGTCTGCGGCGTTCCAGAGTCACCTCACATTTCTCAGAATAAAGATCAATCAAGTGCTGTCCCCTGTCCAGCCCTTTTTTATTGGGACCATCCAGGAAAATCACGAGATCGTATGCAAGACTCTTAATAAAGAACAGTTTTTCCCGAACCAATATTTTCCAGACATTTTTTGTTGACGGGTAATAAAAAATAGGGGTATCGAATTCATCAATATTTGGGTCGTTGGCAATGATGTCATGGAAGACTCCGCCTCCAACCCCGAAACATAAATATGCTTTGGGAAATTTTTTTTTTATAGCAACAATCGACGGTGCCGCCAATACCAGATCGCCAACCCCGGCAATAAGGCCTATATAGATACTATTTGGTTTTTTTGCTTTGTGTGGGAAACCCAAGGCTCTTAATAATTTCATACTGCCAATCTGCCTCTGATTAATGGCGCCTCATTCTAATTCTTGCACAAGAAGACGCTTTCCATTTCTGGGGGGAGTTTGAATTAGGCTGGTTTTAATCAACCCATTCAAGAAAAAGATAAATTCTACTCGTTTTTGTTTTTCATTACCAGTGGCTACCCTCAAGGCCCTCGCCATATCCGAATACTTTTAGATATATCCTTGTTCTGGAAGTCCATCACAAATGCAATCCCGGCCTCTCCAGTTGATAATAACAGCATTCGCATATAGAATACTTGCTGCAACCCAAAAATCACGTTGAACGGAAGAATTCAATGAAAAACGGGACTGAGATAGCTGAAGAATTTCACCATTCATATGCCAACCGTGATTTCCTGGCTGTTCGTAAAAACTGTGTTTTATTTGAAAAAATCACAAAGAACGCTGCAAACCTTTTCGTAAGAGGAGGGGATGTGATAGCACGAAACCCTTTGGTCTTTGGGAGGCATGAGGTAGATACCGAAGAACTAATAAAAGCATACAGAACAAATGGATACAATAACTTCTTGCTGGATATTGGCGCAAACATTGGGTTGACATCCTGCCTGACTGGAGACGGTTTTGACAAAATATTCTGTTATGAACCAAATCCACAAGTGTATCGAATTTTGCAGACAAACATTGAGATCACATTTGGCATTGATCACAAATTAACACTCAACAACTTTGGTCTTGGGGAGGGGAACAATCAACTAGAGCTAACCATCCCAAAAAATAATTATGGTGGGGCGTACTTAAGAGAAGGAAACACATACTCCAACGACACTCTTCTAAGCAAAGACAATATTAAGGACCCTTCTAAGGCATATAATTATCTTAATGTCACAATAAAAGATTCTAGAACGCACCTAAACGAACTTTTTTTAAATAAAATTCCACCAGGGTCACGAGGTGTCATCAAGATTGATGTTGAAGGCTATGAACCTTATATACTGAAAGCAATTGCTGAAACACTTCCTTCTGAGAATTCCGTCGCCATAATCTTTGAAAATCATGATCCGAATTTCAATTTCAATGAATTAAAACTTTATTTCAATAGGAACACTAGCCTGTATCGCTTGAAGCATTATCCTGTTCGATCCTTGTTCAAGGATAAGAATCTTCTGAAGATCAAATCCCTTTTGGGCGCAATGGGGCACTACAAACTCAACAAGCTGGATAACACCGAAGACCCTGTAGGGCAACTTCTCCTTGTTGTCGAAGAAAAAAAATAAACTTGCAAGAGCCTTTTACTGCCAGCAGTGTGGCTCTTCTTTTTCAGAAATTCGATTTCCTGCTGATAGCGATCGAGACTCAGATAACAAAATAGGCGCATGGGTACCAAGGTTGCTACTGCCCCATCATTTACCCATCAAATTCTTCATCCTCAAAAAAAATTTCTGGAGACATTACTGGTCGCCCGCACTGGAAAGATGGACCTTCTAACGTAGATTTCGGCATATAGTTTCTCTCCTACCTCAGCATGACAACCGGTTCAGCTTTGCACCCTAACCCCATAAATTGCAGAATTTTTGTGGAATTTTGATTTTCCCCAGGGAACTCAGGCTCAAAGAGTGGAAATTTTGAGCCAAAAAGTGTACAACTTATACCGACAGACCGGACATGTTGTCTGAATATGAAAATATGTGACTATGGGCTCATAGATGTTTAGAAAGCTTCCCACATTATTTTTAGCGTTGACCCTGTTGGCTGCGATCGGTTTTTTACCAACCGCGAGTCATTCAGAAGTTTTGTATGTGGCTCAGCCCCCCCAGATTGACCTTGAAATCGCCCCGTCTCAAGCAGGAAAATCTTCTTTCAGCGACCAAGATGAAAGCAAGGCGTTATCTAAAGTAACCCCAGAAAATGAAGACAGTTGTTTCCCCGTACTCTATGGTGAAAAAGATCGTATTTCGCTGGATTTTCAAAATGCGAATATAAAAAATCTTTTCCGAATAATCTCGGAGTTCAGTGGTTTCAATTTAATACTTTCACCCGAGGTGAGTGGTTTTGTAAACGTAAGAATGTTTGATCTGCCCTGGAATGAAGCCCTGGAGATCATTCTTGCCAACAGCTCTCTAGGGCGGGAATGCTTTGGAAACAACGCTGTCCGCATTGCCAGCAGAGAAACACTCGAAGCTGAGGCAGACTTAAAAGCTGCCAACCTTAAAGATGCCAACATTGAAACATCCTCTGAAAACAAGGACAGTTGTTTCCCCACACTTTATGGCGACAAAGAAATTATTTCCCTGGATTTTCAAAATGTGCATATAAAAAATCTTTTCCGAATGATCTCTGAGGTGAGTGGTTTCAATTTAATACTTTCACCCGAGGTGAGTGGGTTTGTGAACGTAAGAATGCTTGATGTTCCCTGGAATGAAGCCTTGGAGATCATTCTTGCAAATAATGCTCTAGGCCGTGAGTGCTTTACGGAAGGTGTTGTACGCATTGCCAGCATAAAAGCTCTCAACAAGGCTCCTAAAACACTTGAAGCTAAAAAGAAAAGTTCGCCTCGATCGATGGGGAAAGAGTTAGAAAATTTTCAGCCTGTTGCAATGCACATTTATAACAAGATACAAAATGAGTTTCCTGAGTTACTGGAAAAAATAAGCCGGTTCGAGAAACTGTTCAATAACAAGGAACTGTTGCTGGAAATGTCCGATGATGAATATAGCCAGACTGTCAAAAAGTATAAAGATATCCTCAAAAGTGCTGGCGAAATCAAAATATCAAAAACACCGCTACAAGAGGATTATCAATTAATACGGCTCAAAGGAATAGTTTCTATGAAGAAAGGAAAGGTTGCCTTGTTCGAAACTCAGGAAAAAACAGGTTTTTCGGCAAGGAAAGGCGACTTGATAGGCCCATTCTTCGGATACATCGATGACATTCAACCCGAGAAAGTAGTCGTTGTAGAAAAATTACGCAATTATTTAGGCACTACCATAACAAGAGAACGTTCTATAGAGTTTTCTAAAGACGCACCCTGAAATAACAATAGCACCCCGCCATAAGCCCAGATAACCCAGATAAAACCACAGTTCATTGGCCCAACGTTAGCCAGGCTCTGCTAGTGGGAGAGGATTTCGTTAATCTTGAGGGTGGAGACGATGTGCTTATCCATGCCAAGCTCGTTGGGGGAGTAACCCAGCGCCAAGGCCACGAGTTGAGGGAGATGTAAAACGGGGATTTCATTATTTTTCTTTTGCAGGATTTCAATTTCCGGCTGATAGGAATCCAGACTCAGGTGACAAAGCGGACACCCGGTTGCCACAACATCGGCACCATGGTCGATAGCATCCAACAAGGCGTTGCCCGACATATCCAGAGAAGCGGGTTTATTCATCATAACGATGGGAAACCCACAACACTTAACCCGGCTGGGATAGTAAACCGGTGTCGCACCCAACGCTGCAAAGATATCTTCCATGCCGGTGGGGTTATCCGGGTTCTCAAAGTCCGAGTTTTCTGATGGACGCAGGACATAACATCCGTAAAACGCGGCGACTTTTAATCCTGTCAACGGTCTTTTGATACGTTCCTTCAGTCTTGCCATTCCTTCTTCTGTAGCGAGGATGTTGGCGAAATGTTTGATTCGCGTCTTGCCATTATATTGGTGTCCGCCTTCATCAAGGATGTCGTTGACCTTCTTTTTATATTCGGCATCTTCATTGAGGTGAGCTTCGGTTTTTTTCAAGGTGCCCTGACAAGTCGAGCAGATGGTGACAATATCGAGCCCTTGTTTTTCAGCAATAGAAAACGTACGCGCATTGAGCGCATCGGCAAGCAGAGGACTTTTTTCGGAAACCACCCCGGCACCACAGCAGGAAGCACTTTTCATTTCTATGAAATCAAACCCGAGACCTTCTGCGGCCTTGGTTGTGGATAGCATCAGTTCCCGGGTTGCCCCTTTGGCAACACATCCGGTAAACAAGGCAAACTTCATTGGTCCAACTCCTTGAAAATTCGTTTAACATCGTCCACTTCATCAATGGAATGATGAATGATCGGCGGAACCTTGCCTTTGAGGAACATGCGTATGCCAACAGGTAGCAGACTCAATAATCCAGGGATATTAAAAAACCCCATCGACTCAACCGGAATTCGGTTCTCATTCAGGTTACCGCTTCTTTTAACGGAATTGAAAAACGACAGCGCGTGCCGGGCCCCGTTATTATTGTGTACGCCTTGTTCCAGCGCCACGGTCATGACTTCTTTGATGCGATCAAAAGGTTTCGCCGGTTTCGGGCAACGCTCTACGCATTCGCCGCAGTGGGTGCAGTCCCAGATGCCACCCGGTTCACTGAGTTCCTTGACCCGTTCAAGAGTCTGAGAGTCGCGGGAATCGCCGACAAATCTTTGTGCCTTGGCGAGAGCTGCCGGACCGAGAAAGTTGTCATCCACTTCCAACACGTTACAATCTGAATAGCAGGCTCCGCACATGATGCAGGTGCTCGAATCATCAATCAGCAGGAATTCCTCCTGACTTTGCTGCCGTTCTTTTTCTGGCGCGGCTTCTTTTGGCTCCAGATAAGGTTTGACCTTGTTGATTTTGTCCCAGAACGGAGTGAAGTCTACCACCAAATCTTTCACCGGCTTCATATTGCCCAGCGGTTCCAACGTGATGGTCTCGTCGTTATCTATAATATGTTCGGCCTGACGCTGGCAAGCCAGCAGGGCGTGGCCGTTAGCCTTGACAGCGCAAGACCCGCAAATAGCACTGCGGCAGGACATGCGGTAAGAGAAACTTCCATCCAGAGTCCATTTTATCAGATTCATGCAATCGAGAAGCGTGGAGCCGAATGGAATATCCAGTTGGAATTCCTCGTAATAAGGTTCCGGTTGCTTTTCTGGATTGAATCGCTTGATCCTGAAAGTCGCCATTAATATGTTCTCTCTGCGGGTTGATGTTTGGTGATCACAACCGGTTTTGTTTTGATAACCATCCCATCCGGGGTGTCGAAGACCATTGAGTGATGGAGAAAGTTTTTGTCATCGCGCTTTGGAAAATCCGTGCGGAAATGTCCGCCCCGGCTTTCCTTTCTTTCCAGAGCGGCCTTGGCAATAATCACTGCCATGCCCAGCATGTTTCCCAACTCAAGGATTTCATAAATTTCCGTATTGAAAAGCTTGCCCTTGTCGGTCACTTTACCTTTTTTGAACCGTTCCTGCAGTCCATTCAAGGTTTTAATACAGACTTTGAGCTTTTCTTCATCGCGGAAAACCCCGCAATGGCTCATCATTATCTCTTTCATCTCATCACGGATGTCGTTATAGCTTTCCGAGCCATCTCTTTGATAAACATCCTCAAACTTTTTCAGAACCCGGGCTTTTTCCTGCCCTTCGTTGACGTTTGCGTAGTCAATGCCCACAGCATATTCGAGCACGGATTTACCCGCACGTTCTCCAAACACCACGGCTTCCAGAAGGGAGTTTGTTCCCAGTCGGTTTCCGCCATGAACGGAGACACAGGCACATTCCCCGGCGGCGAAAAACCCGTTCACGCGAGTGCCTTTTTCATCACTGATGACGTGACCAAACATATCGGTCGGGATACCCCCCATAGAATAATGCGCAGTAGGCTGAATGGGAAGACAATCTGTAATGCAGTCGATCCCCAAAAAGTCGATCCCCAGTTGCCGAATTTGCGGCAGGCGTTCCATGATCCGTTCTTTACCCAG
This sequence comes from Nitrospinota bacterium, assembly GCA_014382285.1. Lineage (GTDB taxonomy): Bacteria > Nitrospinota > Nitrospinia > Nitrospinales > VA-1 > LS-NOB. The sequence goes on from JACNKA010000134.1 coordinate 7,449, forward strand.
ATGGCGCAAATCAAGGTTGATACAGGCTTCACCGTTCACACCACGCCCGGCATCGATTTCACTCTGCTCGGCCCGGGCGACAATATCACGGGGAGCCAGTTCCATCCGGGATGGGGCATACGTTTCCATGAAACGTTCACCTTTTCCGTTCAGGAGATAAGCTCCTTCTCCTCGCGCCGCTTCGGAAAATAAAATTCCCTGGCGATACAGTCCCGATGGATGAAACTGAACGAACTCGGGGTCTTCCAAAGGAAGGCCCATCTCGAACGCAGCCATGACGCCATCAGCCGTGCTGGCAAAAGCGTTGGAAGTGATTTTATAAACTCTGCCATAACCGCCTGTGGCAAAAACCACAGCCTTAGCCTGTATCACTTCCACTTCTCCGGTCTGGATATTGCTGACCACCACACCGTTACAACGATCGCCATCAACGATCAGGGAGTGCATGTACCACTCATTATAAATTTTTACGGATTGCTCGTTCTTCATGAGTTGTTCATGAAGCGCATGCAAAATGGCATGACCAGTGCGATCGGCAGAAAAGCAGGCGCGCGGTTTGGAATGTCCGCCAAAACTGCGCTGAGCAATTTTCCCATCCGGGGTACGGCTGAAAATACAGCCCATATGCTCTAATTCGTAGATCACTCTGGGAGCGGCTTTAACATATTCTTCCACCGCGTCCTGATCGTTGAGAAAGTCACCACCCTTGATGGTGTCGTACATATGCTCTTCCCAACTGTCCGGCTCCGAGTTTCCCAGAGAAGCGGCAATCCCACCCTGAGCGGCACCCGAATGAGACCGCGATGGATACACCTTGGTCAATACGGCGACATCCAGTTCCTTGCACGCCTCCAGAGCACAACGCATGCCCGCAAGGCCCGCACCTATAATCACTACATCATGTTGAATCACAAAGTCACCTCAAAACGGAGAAAATCCCGTAATTCATTCATAGCAAGTTCATCCGGTTAAAAAGCAGATCAAAAACCACAATAATTCCCTTCACTACCTGCCCCCAGCCCAACTTTCCGGCTTGCCCCTTCATGCAACAAAAACCATTGAAAATCAAAGGGGAAATTCTCTGAGATCAAGTACGGGCGGGCTGACAATCGGGGTAGCTACCGGAATCAAAAATTGAAGGGCGATTTAAACATTTCCCCCCCTCCAAAGTCAAGAAAAATGAGATTTGAGTTGCAAATCAGGGTCAAGCCCCTCATAATGACAGTTGTCTTCAATAAAGATTTTTAACTACTTGAAAATAAAGGCTCTAACTCTCACGAGTCCTTGATGAGAAGTGCCCACCTGGAGCATCTTTTGGAACTATTGACTTTTGAATCTCTGCCCATACCCGAACCAGTTTTACAGGGTATTAGGGATGCTAAATTTGAAACCTGCACACCTATCCAGAGCAAGTCTCTACCTATCACGCTTGCACACAAGGACTTGGCCGGACAAGCACAGACTGGGACAGGAAAAACCGCAGCGTTTTTAATCACCCTGCTCACCCGGTTATTGGAAAAAACTCCACCACCTGTACCTAAAGGAAAAGAAGGTCCGAGAGCATTGATCATCGCTCCGACCCGCGAACTGGCAAGGCAAATTGAGAAAGATGCCCTGCTTCTCGGCAAACATTGTTCGTTCCGCACGGTTTGTGTTATCGGCGGAGTGGATTATGACAAGCAGAGAAATCAGATCAAAGATGGAGTAGATATCCTGATTGCCACACCGGGCCGGTTGATCGATTTCTATAAGCAAAAATTCTTCAGTTTGAAACAGGTTGAAGTTCTGGTCGTGGATGAAGCCGACCGCATGTTTGACATGGGATTCATTGCCGACCTGCGTTATTTATTCCGCAACTGTTCGGCCTATGACAAGCGCCAGTCTATGCTGTTTTCAGCAACCCTCAATCACCGGGTGATGGAATTGTGTTACGAGCACATGAACAACCCGGTCAGGGTAGCCATTGAGCCAGAAAAAGCCGTGGTCGATGCAATCACCCAGATTCTCTATCATGTTGGACAGCATGAAAAATTCAACCTCCTTTTAGGATTGATGAAAAAAGAGGCTGGGAAAAAAGTACTGATTTTTTCCAACACTAAAATTGAATGTGAGATTCTTGAGTGGAAGCTGAATCACAACGGCTTCAACGCCGGACAAATCAGTGGTGACCTTCACCAGAGAGCCCGAATAAAGGTATTGGAAAGGTTTCAGGAAGGCGATCTTGATATCCTCATCGCCACCGATGTCGCATCGCGAGGTCTACACATCGACGACATCACACATGTCATCAATTATGATTTACCGCAGGATGCAGAGGACTATGTTCACCGCATAGGCAGAACCGCACGTGCTGGAAACAAGGGCACCGCAATCACACTTTGTTGTGAAGACTTTGCCCAGCACCTGGAACGGGTCGAGGATTACCTTAAAAACAAAATCCCCGTATCCTGGCCTGAAGAAGAATTGTTTCTGGAAGAAAAGGAAGGCAAACCGCCCATGAGAAAAAGACGTGGCCCTCCGCCAAAAGCCAGAAAACCTGACGGACGAAGACCTGCAAAACGTCCGGTTCGCAGAAGAACAAGCTCCTCTGCCGCCCGCTGAAAGCTCACCCATTCTCCATTAATTTTTGTAACGCTTCCTCATTCAATACCGGGATATCAAGTTGTCGGGCTTTTTCCAGTTTCGACCCCGCTGAGGCTCCTGCCACCAGATAATCAGTTTTTTTGGAGATCGTCGAAGTCACCCTGCCACCCAGAGATTGTATTTTCTCTTTAGCTTCCTCACGCGTGAATCGAGTCAAGGTTCCTGTAAGAACAAACTGTCGGCCTTCGAACAATCCACCCCTTTCGGGAGCATCGCCCTGCTCTTCCATAAGAATGCCCAGTTCCAGCAACCGTTCTATCTCCTGCCTATTGGTGTCTCGGTCAAAAAATGCTTTCAGGCTTTCGGCGATGACCGGCCCTATTTCATCAATTTTTTCCAGGTCGTCATAGCTGGTCTCCTGCAATATCTTGAGAGTCCTGAACCTTCTAGCCAGAAGAATCGCTGTGCGTTGCCCTATATGTCGCACCCCCAAAGCATGCAGAAAACGGGAAAGCCCTGCCGACTTACTCTTTTCAATGGCTGAAATTAGATTCTGCGCCGACTTATCCGCCATGCGTTCCAAAGAGGCAACCTCATCCATTTTGAGAGTATAAAGGTCGGAAAAGTTTTTGACACGTCCGGAATCGACCAACTGTTCTATCACCGCCGGGCCAAAATGATCAATGTCCATCGCCTTTCTGCAAGAAAAATGTTTGAGTCTTTCTTTCAACTGTGCCGGACAGGCGCTGTTCACACATCGCCAGACGACTTCGCCCTCGGCCCGATAGACGGAAGACTGACATTTGGGACAGACTGTGGGCATCTTGAAAGGTTGCCCCCGATCCCGGCAAGGTTCAATAACCCGGATGACTTTGGGAATGATTTCACCGGCCTTTTCGATCACAACCCGGTCTCCGATGCGGATGTCTTTGCGATTGATTTCATCTTCGTTATGCAAAGTCGCTCTGCTGACAGTGGACCCCGAAATCAACACCGGCTGCAACTCCGCAACAGGAGTGATAGATCCGGTTCTGCCGACCTGGCAAACAATATCCATAATCTGGGTCACGGCCTGTTCCGCTTCATACTTGTAGGCCACTGCCCAGCGGGGGAACTTGGAAGTCTCCCCCAACTGCTTGCGGTGAGCCAATGAGTTCAGTTGAATAACCAGACCATCCACTTCATAATCGAGTTCTTTTCTTTTTTCACGAAACTCCTCGATCAAAGCAAGAGCCGACTCGAAATTTTCACATAACCGGTTGTACTGATTGATCGGGAACCGCAATGCATCCAATTGTCCCTGCAATTCATAATGGGTTTTAAAAGGATTGTTATCAAGAAAACCCACAGCATAAATAAAAATGTCGAGTTTGCGTTGAGCGGTGATAGCGGGGTCAAGGAGTCGCAAGGCTCCGGCAGCGGCATTTCTCGGGTTTGCGAAGGGTGCTTCCCCTTGTGCTTTTCGTTCAGCATTGATGCGCTCAAACTCCTTTTTCGGCATATAAACTTCACCGCGCACTTCCAGGCGCTGCGTTGTATCAATTTTTAAAGGAATGGAACGCAGGGTTCTTAAATTCACAGTGATGTCTTCACCTTGCAGGCCGTCGCCCCTTGTAGCCCCTCTCACGAGCAAACCATCTTCATAGGTGAGCGCTACTGCCAGGCCATCGAACTTCAACTCCACCACATATTCGATAGAACCTTCAGGAACATCCGGTAGACCCCTGAGCACTCTCTGATGGAACACCCGCACCTCATCGACATTGTAGGTATTATCGAGACTGAGCATGGGAACCGGATGCACGACCGCTTTAAACCGTTCATCCACCTTGCCTCCCACTCGTTGTGTGGGAGAGTCGGGAGAGACGTATTCGGGATGGGCGGTTTCCAGTTCACGCAAACGCCGAAGAAGCGCGTCGTACTCCTGATCTGAAATCAATGGATAATTTTTGACGTAGTATTGGTGATCGTGCTTATGGATCGTCTGCTTAAGATCCTCGATGTCCTGTTTAACCGTCATAAAAAAGGAGGGAAAAGTTTTAATAGCATTTCGAGGTCACGTAATACCCCTGCCATCAGCATTGGAGAAAGATATGATTCAAGGCTCCAGAGTTACATAATACCCCTGTCGCCCACGCTGAACCAAAAGTAAAATGCGGTCAGGATTATTAATTTCTGCGACGGCCTTATTGTAATCTTCTTCATTTTCCACACGTTTCTGATTCATTTGCCGAATAACATCACCGGGGTTGATACCGATTCTTCCACCGGCACTATTCGAAACCACCTCCATGACAACCATCCCCTTGGAAGTCGCCAGCCTGTTGGACCGGGCAAGTTGCTCGCTGTTCTCCGTAATATGTAATCCAAGCCAGGTTCGGGTGAATTCCTTAACATAGCTTTTAGGAATGGCGGTGATACGAACTCTGCGCTCGATCATTTTTCCATCCCGCAGGATGGAAAACCGAATGGAACTGCTCACGGTATAAGAAGCCATGCGTCCGCGAAAATCCGATCTATCCTTCACCTCATGATCATCAATCGCCAGAATGATATCCCCACGCTTCAGACCCGCTTTTCCGGCTGAGCTATTCTCGGCCACTCCAGCAACCAAAATTCCTTTTTGCCTATCCAGTTTAAAATGACGCAAGAGTTGAGCGTCCAACTCCTGAACAGAAACCCCCAGCCACCCACGCCGAACCTTGCCATAACGGATCAACTCATCGACAATGCGCTTGGCATGGTCAATGGGAATGGCAAAACCAATCCCCTCGGCCTTTTGGTAGATGGCTGTATTGATTCCTATCAGAGAACCATTAATATTCAATAATGGCCCGCCACTGTTTCCTGGGTTGATCGAAGCATCGACCTGAATGAAGTCGCTGTACACCATGTTTTTTCCGGCACTGATATTGCGGTTTAAGGCACTGATGATTCCAGTCGTGACGGTGTGTTGCAAGCCAAAGGGGTTACCAATGGTCAGCACCTGTTCGCCGATCATTAAATCATCGGACCGCCCCATTTCGACATAGGGCAAGGGCTTTCCCGAGGTGATCTTGATGATCGCCAGATCAGACTTGATATCCGCACCAATGACGCTGGCATCGAACTCCCGCTTATCGCTCAAGGTGACATGAATTTTCGCGGCCTTGGCGATAACGTGTTCGTTGGTGAGAATAAATCCCTCATCATTGATGAGAACACCTGAACCCAGGCTACGCTTTTGATTTTCAGTGGGAGGAATGAAGTCTTTGAAGAACTTGTCAAATAGATTATTGCCAGAACTTCTGAAAGGATTACGTGTCGGACGGGAAATTTCTGTCGTGTAAATATTCACAACAGCCGGACTGACTTTCTCTACAGCCTGAACGAGGGGGGTGCGGCGGTTAAAGCTCTCTTCGGCAGACACCGGGGCTTGCCCCAGCATCAGCATGGGAAACACAACAAAAACCCAGAACCACCTTGAGGGAACGCGCACGCTTAGACAGGGTGAGAAAGTGAAAAAGGTTAAGGGGCTGGATTTTTAGAAAATCGTCACCCCTCACTCAAACAGACCGGAGCTTTTAATCAGAGCAGATAGCACCCTCAAAATAACAGCGCATTATTCAACCCTGACAAAAGAGTAAAGCAATGCTCTACTCGACTTTGACAGCAATATATATGGTGCTTCCTCCCCGCTTGACCAGGAATAGAACAGACGAGCCCTTTTCCACGGATGCCAGCAGTTTGTGATAGTCCCCTGTGTTTTTGACCGGAGCACGATTCATTTCCGAAATAACATCTCCCCGGCGAATGCCTGCTTCTGAGGCAGCGTTTCCAGCGGCCACATCGGAAACCAGGACTCCTTCCATACCTTGCAATTTCAGCCCCTGCGCCAACTCCTCGGTAATATCCTGAACCTGAAGACCCAGAGGGTCCGCCTTGGCAACCACCACTTCCTGTGAATCTTTCAATACTTCTATGGTTATATGGAGTATTTTTCGGGAACCATCACGAATGACCTCAACATCGACCGCCGAACCTGGATTTGTCGCTGCAACGATTTTTGGAAGATCTTCCATTTCCCTTACAGGCTGATTGTTAAAGTTGATGATGACATCCCCGCGTTTAACTCCCCCCCTAGCAGCAGGGCCATCCGGAATCACATCACCAACAAGAGCCCCTTCACTTTGGTTGAGGCCGAAAGATTTTTCCAACTCAGGAGTTATTTTTTGAATCATGACCCCCAACCAACCGCGGGTTACAGATCCCGTTTCTTTCAAGTCTTTTAGAATTCCCTTAGCGATGTTAATGGGAATGGCAAATCCGATCCCGACATTTCCGCCACTATTTCCTGAAATGATGGCTGTGTTGATCCCGATCACTTGCCCATCAATATTAATCAACGGCCCCCCGCTGTTACCGGGGTTGATAGAAGCGTCAGTCTGAATGAATTCATCATAGGGCCCGGCACCAATGCTCCGACCCAAAGCACTCACCACACCCACCGTAACGGTGTGACTGAGACCAAAGGGATTACCAATAGCCACTACCCATTCGCCCACCTCAAGGTTTTCAGAACTTCCAAGCTTTAGAAAAGGAAACTCCGTCGTATCCCCCGGTTCGCGATTGATTTTAATCAGGGCAATATCGGTTTTGGAGTCCGACCCTATCAGGGTAGCGTCATATTCTTTTTCTTTTCCATTGTCCTCAAGCATCACCACAATTTCATCGGCCCCTTCTATCACATGATAGTTGGTCAGGATATGCCCCTCTTTGTCGATCACAAACCCGGAACCCATGCCTCGCTTAGGCTGTTGGTTCGGACGCTCGCCGAAAAAACGGTCATAAAAATCACGAAAAGGGTCGGGGGACTTGTTCTGCCCTGGTCCGGGGCGAGGCACAGGGAAATTCCTCTGCGGTGTGGCATCTGCCTTGGCCTTGGTGCTCACATTAACCACTGCTGGGTTTTGCTTTTTTGCGATTTCCACAAAAATGTTACTTGCCAGTGGCTGGGTATTACTGCTTAACGCAAAAAGGATCTCTGGAGAAATAACCACTGAAAGCAAAAACACAAAGACCAATGAAGTTAAACGGGCACGATGGACAAAAGATTTAAGCATGTTTTTTAATCCTCATTTGACAAACTAACAAAAATAAATTTCTGCAAAAAGGAGCCACCGGGTAACACAACCCCAGCTCTCATATTAAATAGCGGTTAAATTAAATACAGCTTAATACTTTAGCGACTAGTATTTCAGTTAAAAAAAATTAATCTGAATTTCCGTTTTTCAGGCCCACACAACCCTGTGACTTCAAGCGGGCTTTGAATCACTTGCAATTGTGCCACAATATTAAAAACAATCACTCTCCAACAAAAGACCCATTGACCAGACCTTTAAAAGGGAAAGTAATTCCGATAATTATATAATGCTTTTTCCTTTATATACAACCTCAAACCCCAGAATAGAAACTGTTTTTCCACGTCTTTCTCTCGCCAATTATGTATTGACTCGCTTTATGAGATAAAAGATAATCGCAACAGGCTATGGGTTTCTGCGCTAACCTGTTCCTCTGAGCCGACCAACCAAAATAGCCGGTCAAACTTACTGAGTCTTCTACTTGTCGGATAAGGTCACGTTTTTCACAAAAAATACTTTCTCATCCTCCAGCCTGCCTGAGATTATGAGAACATACAAAAAAATTATGCACATATTTTTCCCTGTTTATAATCGGCCCAAGATATGAGTCTATTCCTATCCGCGCTCGGCTTGATGATGGTCTTTGAAGGGATTCCTTATTTTTGTTTTCCAGAGCAAGTGAAATCCTTTGCCCGAAAAGTTCCAGAGATACCCGATGGCACTATGAGGGTGATCGGTTTTTTTCTCATGATGGCAGGTTTACTAGTGGTCTATCTTGGAGGAGGTACAAATGATTAAGCGACTATTCCTGTTTTCACTATTTGGAAGCTGGCTTTTCATCGCCGGGTGCGCAACATGGGAAGAAATGATAGCCACAACGCCCCCGCCACCCCCCCCTCCCCCTGAAGTGGTCTATCCTTTTTCGGACATTCCTATACCTCATGGCTTTGAACGGAATCATTCCAAGTCTTTTGTCTATGAGTCAGGAAGCGGAACCGTCAAGGTAGGCCGATTTTTTTATTCCGGCTGGAGCGATCTGAATGGCGTCGTCACCTTTTACCAGAACGAGATGGTCAACAAAGGCTGGAGCCTTGTCAACGCCATCAAACATGAGACCACAATCCTGAATTACGAAAAGGAGGGTTGGGTTTGCTCCTTGATGATAAAATCCATGCTAGGTAAAGCTTCCATTGAAATTCAAGCCGGCCCAAAATAACCCCCGGCATAGCCGCCAGTAGCAATGGAGCGGTGACGCTATTACCTCCGGGCCAGGCCCGGCAAAACCATGACCGACAAACCCGGCCAACAGTTACTGTTAAATTTTCCATCTCACCCTGCATATAATTTCTCCAACTTTGTGGTTTCAGACGGTTCACGCATTGCCTTTGAAACAGCAAAACAGTTCTGCTCTGGCGATCAGGTTCCCTTTCAAGTCCTGTATCTTTTCGGCCAGAAAAACCTGGGCAAAACCCATTTGCTCATGTCTATAGGCAATCGCACCGCAGAAAAAGGATTGCGCGCTATCTGCATTCAGGGGAATGACTTCGCAAACAAGATGGAAGACAGTCTATCCGCCCAACAAACTCTCAAACAGCTTATGGACGTTGATTTTTTCCTCATGGATAATGTCGAAGGCATCGCCGGCTCCCCAATAGCGCAGGAAAAGCTCTATCATATCTACAATCAGCTTATGGAAAAGAATTGCAAACTTGCGTTCACCGCCAGCCTCCCGCCTGATAGGAGTTCCGCCATGGAAAGCTACCTGACTTCACGGTTTCAGTGGGGAATGGTTGCGGAAATAAAAGCTATTGATGATGCCACAACCGCAAAAATTATTATGAAACTAGCAAAAGATATCAACCTGACCTTACCGGAGTCGATCATTAATTTTTTACTGTCGCGCATTGCCAGAGATTTCATTTCAATTCAAAGTGCGGTTACGATCATTAATCAGGAGTCTTATATCAAGAAGAGAAAAGTGACCCTGCCTTTGGTCAAGACGGCTCTCGACTTACCCTAGCGACCATGAAATCCTGCAATATCTCTGCTAGCCTGGCGCATTGGGCAAAAGAAATGCCGGACCAATCCGCAATCATTGAAATGCGGAGCAAAACCCAAATCACTTTCAAACAGCTGGAAGAGGAGACTAGTCTTATTGCCTCCGGCCTTCTCCACCACGGAATGAAAAAAGGCGATCGGGTTCTCGTGATGGTTCCTTATGGAACCGAATTTGTAACACTGACATTTGCATTGTTCAAAGCCGGAGCGGTTCCAGTCCTGATTGACCCGGGACTGGGGAAAAAAAATGTTCTGCATTGCATCAAACAGTCCGAGCCTCGCGGCATCATCGCTATTCCATTAGCACACGCCATAAAAACCCTGCTCCCGGCTGCGTTCAAGTCAATTCAACTCTCAGTGACCGTTGGAAGAAAATGGCTCTGGCGTGGCCCCACGCTAGACCAGGTCAAAAGAAGCGGACAAACCAATTATCAGATGGGCGAAACTCGTGAAGACCAGTCGGCGGCTGTTTTATTCACCAGCGGCAGTACTGGCCCGGCAAAAGGTGTGCTTTACACTCACGGCATGTTTGACCAGCAAACCAGAATTCTTCGCGAGCACTTCGGCATTCTTCCTGGAGAAAAAGATTTACCCACTTTCCCTCTGTTCGGTTTGTTCAGTACAGGAATGGGAATGACCAGCGTGATTCCGGATATGGACCCCACCTGTCCGGCAAAGGTGAAGCCTGAAAATATTATCCATCCTATCCAGACTCATGGGATCACCAGCAGCTTTGGTTCTCCAGCTCTTTGGGACACGGTCAGCCGTTATTGCCAGAAAAATACGATACGACTTGCTTCCCTCAGGCGCATCCTGATTGCAGGCGCTCCCGTTTCTGGAACCTTACTCAAACGTTTTGAGTCCATTTTAGAACCCGAATGCAAAGTTCTGACGCCTTATGGAGCCACCGAGGCTCTCCCTGTCACTTCCATAGAGAGGCAGGAGATCGTCAATGACACCTGGGCACAGTCAGAAAAAGGGCAAGGAACCTGCGTTGGCAGACCCGTTCCCGGAGCTGAAATAAAAATCATTCGAATTTCAGAGCAACCCATTCTAAAGTGGGAAGAGGATCTGGAAATCCCCAAAGGCCAAACGGGAGAAATTATCGTGAAGGCTCCCTGGGTCACTAAAACCTATTTCAACCGCGAGGACGTCACTCGTCTGGCTAAAATCCCAGACGGCGAAACCTTCTGGCACAGAATGGGCGATGTTGGAAAATGGGACGAACAAAACCGGCTTTGGTTCTGCGGCAGAAAAAACCACCGTGTTATCACCGACTCAGAAACTCTTTTCACCATTCCCTGCGAAGCCCTTTTCAACCAGCACCCGGATGTCAGACGTTCCGCATTGGTGGGTATAGGCTCAGGAAGCTACCAGAAACCAGTTATAATTATAGAACCTGAGAATAAGGATAGAGTCACAAAGGACCGGGAAACTTTCATCAAGGAATTGCTGGAAATCGCAGCCGCCTTCGCACACACCCGAGCCATCAAGGAAATACTTTTTCATCCTGATTTTCCGGTGGATGTCAGGCATAACGCGAAAATCTTCCGCGAAAAACTAGCCACTTGGGCCGAAAACCAGTGAAGCTTCTCACCCATTCAAACTTCAAATTTTATTGATTGTTTTTCTTAAAATCGAGTCGACAAAGTCAAACCTCCCCCTCTATGGTCAGCGTGGGGATAAATGGTGAAGTGTCGGCCTTTTTTATTGCTATGAAGTTTGAGGATGGTTTTTGCGGTGAAATAACCCAGCGCCGCACCAAAAACGACATCTGAAGCCCAATGTTTATTATCATTCAATCGTGAGAAACCCGTCATGGTGGCAATACCATAGGAAATCAGGGCTATCAAGGGGGTGTGCTCATATTCATTGGCCACCACCGTGGCAATGGCGAAGACGGTTGAGGTGTGGCCGGAAGCAAATGAGTTATTACTCGTGCTGAAGCCTGTAAACGTATCAGCAGATTCTCCTTTTGAGGGACGGGGCCGTCCCGTTACTACCTTTAAAGCCGTATTGAATAACCCCGTCACCAGAAAACTTTCAGTGGCTAGCAAAGCCATCCGTTCAAGTTTATCATTCTCTCCAAATCGGCCATAAAGATAAAATCCGGCCAAGACGGGAATTTGGAAAGCTCCATTTCCAAACGGTTCAAAAAATTTTGATATGTCATCAGTGGTAGAGCTTCGGCCACCTTGAACCTCCTCTTTAATATCATCATCCAGAACAAAAAAGATTCCGGTGACACCCGCCACAACTGAAGCGGTGGCCCAGTCAGATTTGTCCCAACGCCAGGGAGATGTCAGCGCATAACCCGTATCCGTAAAAATACCTTTAAAATAATTACTATCCAGTTTAATGTTCCCACGCAAACTGCTCCGCTCTGTTCTTTCGCTGAGAGTCGAAGAATAGCTGTTGTTTGCGGCCAGAAGTAGCTCATCGCCGGCACCTTCAAAAACGAACTCCTCCGACAATGAATTCACAGAAAAATAATCCGGGCCTAAAACCTCCGACCGGATTTCCCCTGTGTTCATTGAACCCTCGTTCTCTGACGCTATCACATCAGTTACGTCAGCCAGAGCAGAAGAAGCCATGAAGCACAGCCCCAAAACAGCAAAAATCGCCCACTGAAATTTTAGGGAGTTATCAGGGTTCATCATAATTTTTCAACTTTATAGCACGAGTTTAAACAAAGGAAAGCTCAAAGGTTTCCGCTTGCTCGTGGGAGTATTCCGTCTGGAGTTTCGATGCCTTATATACCGTTTACGGCTTATTAACCTTTGAAATCAAGGACTTTTTCCGCTAATTGCCAATGAGGGCACAAATAGGACATTTCCAGACAAGCAACCTTGAAAAACCCTGAATTGGGGGAACAAATTCGCTAAATGCCAGCAGGCATAATGAAAGCCGGGATTTCAGCCGATATGACAGGAGAAATCAATGCACCTATTCAAGGAGGAAAACGTGCAAACCACCTATCCGAAAAGACAACCCGCCAAACCTGTTTCCCGCTATATCCTACCGATCACCCTGCTGGCAGTAATGGTGTTTCTCATCAATACCCTGCACGGCGTGACACTCCCGGACCCTCTGGGGGAAAAAATTCAGCAACATATAAAAACTCAGAAACCAAACAAGAAGGGGTGAATTAGATATAAGTGGGGGGTGTTGCAAGCATGACCGCCATTGCCACGAGGCACTGCCGAGTAGCCGAAGTAAACCATAAGCCGGGTTTTGTACTTCATAAAATATGAAGTGGTGACCATTAATCTAGGCCTGCTGTTGCCAACAGGCTCGAGCAATCAACCCGAAAGTATCGGGCGGGCCGCCCTCAAGCACTTTCCTATTTGATCTTGCTCCGGATAGGGTTTACCAAGCTACCGCTGTCACCAACGATACTGGTGAGCTCTTACCTCGCCTTTTCACCTTTGCCGCCGACACGAGGCCGGGTAGGCTGTGTATTTTCTGTGGCACTTTCCTTAAGGTCGCCCTCACTCCGCGTTACGGAGTATCCTGCCCTGTGGAGCCCGGACTTTCCTCTCTCCCAGCCATAAAGCCGAAACAGCGGTCACCCGGTTTACTTCGGCGTCACGGCTTCAGAAACTTCTTCAAAATACAAAAAACACAAACAGCTTGAGCATTGCAAGATTGTTTCGCCAACTTTAATATTTATGACCATCTGAGGCAGAATCTGCTGGAAACATCCCTGGCATATATTTCCTTGCAACGAAACGACTGCCTGACCGCCACGGGATTTCGCAACCTTTTCATAGCGTTGCACCATCACCTTATCAACCTGCTCCATTAATTTCTCGCGCTTGGCGACATAGACATCCAGTTCCTGTTTCATCCTGCTCAGTTCACCCTCTTTTTTCGCTTTGTACTCCTGAAAGCGAGCATCCTCTTCCTTGCAATTCTTTTCGATTCCCGGGATCTCCTTGTTTTTTTCTTCAAGGACTTCCATGACCTCCAGTTCTTTATCTTCCAGATCTGAAACCTTTTCTTTAACCGAATCCACCTCGGAAAGAATTGCGGTGTATTCCTTGTTGGTTTTTACCGCTGGCAGCTTGATTTTGATTTTCGCCATGTGGTCATTCTCACCCTGAACTTCAGACTCAATAGCCTTACGCTTATCCTGTAATGTTTTAATTTCTTCCCGGGCAGTTGCAAGGATTTTCTTTATCTCGTCTAGTTCCGCGCATCTGGCATCAATCTGGGTGGGTACTTCAGCGAGCAGCTTGTTGTGCTCAGCAATCTCATCATCCAGGTTCTGCAGAAGAACCAATTGCTGAAGTTGAAGTTTAGGGGAAATACTCGTCATCGAATCCTCTATTTAGTAACTTGAATCTGAATGTATCACGGCCCTGAAGAAGATTGCAAATGAATCCCGTAAAGCCCCAGATTGAGGCATGCATACAGGATAAATGAGGTTTTTTGAAGGCTTATAGAGGCTGGCCCTGATTTCAGGCTCGTCGTCGTGAGTCCCAGAAAATTAAAAACACGCTGGCGATAAAAATAGATGAATAGGTTCCAACCAGAACACCTACCAGCAAAGCAAAAGAAAAATCATGAATGATCTCTCCGCCAAAGAAAAATAAGGCCACCACCACCAGCAACGTTGTTCCTGAAGTGAGGAGTGTCCGGCTCAAAGTTTGGTTGATACTGGCATTGATGGTTTGGGTAAGTGTGTTTTTCCCTTTACGGCGAAGGTTCTCGCGAATGCGGTCGAAAACAACGATGGTGTCGTTCAGGGAATAACCAATGATGGTTAAAAATGCCGCAACGATCACAAGGGTAAATTCCTTATCAAAAAGCGAAAACGCTCCCATGGTGACCAGCACATCATGGATCAGAGCAATGATCGCGGCAACGGCATACTGCAATTCAAAACGCCAGGAAATATAAAGCACAATACCAATGATGGCGTACAAAATAGAAAGAAGGGCTTTTTCTCTCAAATCGCGACCCACTTTTGGCCCCACCATTTCGACTCTTTCAACAGTGATATCTGCCTTATTGAATTTTTCGCCCAGACTATTGCGAATCCTGGAACCTACAGCCTCCAGTTTTTCCTCAGAGCGTTGTACGCGAATGAGAATATCGCGTTTCGTTCCGAACTCCTGAATCGTGCTTTCACCCAGCCCGATAGATTTCAATCCGTCCCGAATCACTTCTATATCCGGCGGAGTTTTAAACTGAAGCTGAACCAGAGTTCCGCCAGAAAAGTCGATGCCATATTTCAGTCCACCCGACATGACAATGGAACCCAAACCGATCAGGATCAACAATCCAGAAATGGTCAGAGTCATTTTAATTTTACCCATGAAGTCGAAATGGGTTTCGCTACCAATGATTTTCATAATTTATATGCTTAATTTATCTAATTTTCTATGGCTCATGGTTCCGTCAAAAATTGCCCGGCTCACAAAGACTGCGGTGAACATACTGGCCGCAATTCCTATACATAAAGTAATGGCAAACCCTTTTATCGGGCCTGTACCAAACTGAAACAAAACCACTGCCGCAATGAAGGTGGTGATATTCGCATCTACAATTGTGCGAAAGGCTTTGGAAAAACCCGCTTCGATAGCGGCCCTCACCGTTTTGCCAATTCTTATTTCTTCACGGATTCTCTCAAACACCAGCACATTGGCATCAATCGCCATACCCACGGTGAGAATGATTCCCGCGATACCCGGCAGTGTCAAAGCCGCACCAAAATATGCCAATGCCCCTGCCAGAAGAACAATGTTGAGAAACAATGCCGTCACCGCAATGATGCCCGACAACTTGTAATAAATAGCGATGAACGCCACAACAAGAAGACCACCATAAATAATGGAAGTGATTCCTTTATTAATCGAATCCTGACCTAATGACGGCCCTACCGTTCTGTTTTCAAGAATGACCACCGGCGCGGGGAGCGCACCAGCCCTAAGGATGATTGCCAAGTCTCTCGCTTCTTCTGAAGTGAATCGACCCGTGATCTGTGCCCGTCCGCCAGCGATTTCATCCTGAATAACCGGAGCCGAGTAAACATTGTCGTCCAAAACAATAGCCAGACGTTTCTTGATGTTCTCTCGCGTCACCTGCTGAAAAATCATGGCTCCAACGCTATTGAAATTCAAAGAGACATAGGGCTCATTAAAGTCCGAATCAAATCTAACTTCCGCACCCGTCAAGGTTTCGCCTGTCAAAACCGTGCGTTTCTTTAAAAGGAAAGGCTCCTTGGTAACAGCCCCCGTTTCCTTATTTTCTATTCGCTGATGCAAAATCTCAGATTCTTCAGAGATATCTCCTGCAAGCGCCTGTTGCAGACTGTTTTCTTCATCTAACAGTTTGAATTCAAGTCGGGCGGTTTTCCCGATCAGGTTGATGGCTCGTTCAGGATCTTTCACACCGGGCAACTGCACTAGAATTCGTTTTTCCCCTTGAGCCTGAATGGTCGGTTCCGAAACCCCAAACTGATCTACCCGGTTGCGGATCGTCTCCAACCCCTGACTCACTGCATTTTGTTCGATCTGCAACACCTGGTCTGCACTCATCTGATAGACCAGTCCAAGCCCGTCCGCATCTTCACTGACCATGCTGAAAAAGGGATATTTTTCCAGAACCGTTTTCACCGGCGGCAGATCCAGTTTATCCACCATCCGCACATTAACCTGTCGATCTGAGAAGATGACTTTGACGCGATCCACTTCCAGATCTTCTTCGGTAATATCCCGTTTGATATCATCCGCCAGTCTGTCGAGGCTCGCTTCTACCGCTTTCTCTACCTTAACCTCAAGCACCAGATGCATGCCTCCCTGCAGGTCAAGCCCCAGAGAAATTTTTTCTTTCAAGGGATACGCCAGCCATACCGCGCCCAATACCACAGCGAGTATCAAAGGAATTTTCCACTTAAGATCCTTATACATTATTCAGGGCCTCTATATCTCAATTTAATCTTTCTTCCCGCCGATGGAAGAACGGTTGATTTTGACTCGGACATTGTCAGCAATCTGCAACATGACCGTGTCTTCTTTCAGTTTCTTAATAGTTCCGTGAATGCCACTCAAGGTCACAACTGTATCACCTTCTTTTAACTCCTCGACCATTTTACGCGCTTCCTGCTGTTTTTTCTGTTGTGGACGAATGAGCACAAAGTAGAAGATCATGAACATCATGATCATCGGCGGCAATAATGCCAACAAACTTCCTCCCCCCGGATCTGCTCCATCCTGAGGCGGGGCCATGGCAAATGCTAAATCAAGCATAATAACTTTCCTGAAAAGTGAAATTTTTTATAATTCAAAGGCTTAGCTTCTATCAAATCCTACCCCGTTTGTCAAACTTCACGCCTCTGACCTGTACAGCGTCATTCGGGATGCACCTGCTCCGATCAATAGAATTTATCCCGTTGAACACCTGCTTCGTTGGTGAGTTCATAATAAAGAGAGTGAAACTCTTCGGTGGTCAGTTTGGGGTCGCGCAATTTTGCAAGCTCCTCCGGCTTGATGGAAACCTCCGAATCCTCATCCCAGGCGGAGGTGGCGATGGCTACATAATTCGGCGGATTGAGCGGACGCAAAATCAGTGTGTCCACCTTGTCATTATATTTCAGAGCAATATCAATCGCCATGCGTGCGTCTTTCGCGCTGATAGCACTGCCAATAGCAATATTTGTCGGCGGGTGCCCGTTGCCACGTCTCCAGAACTGGATCGTGTGGCCCAATACTTTAAGAGATTTGGATTTCAGAAACCCCCGAATCTCTTTTTTCTGTTTTTTATGTTTGTGGGCCAACCAGATTTCAATGGTACATATTGTTCTTTCAGAGGTATCACAAGGAGGTTTATACTCAGGCCCCGGGAATAAGTATTCCTTCGACACCGCGAAAGAAGATCCCGCCAACATAACAATAACTCCCACTAAACATACCGCCAAAATCACTAGCCGTTTCATCTCTGCTCCTGTTTCAAGTTCCAAGTCTACGAATGAGCGCTATTCTAATGCATTTATTCCATTTATCGAAAAAATATCTATTCAACATATATTCACGATCCTAGCATTGTATATGATGTTTACCTCAACGCTTCAAAGTGTAAACCTTAATTGACCCGTGTAGAGTATGCCAGAACCCGGAGAATACCGTAAGTCTATATTTTCTAGCAGGTAAGACGAAAACACTATTTACTGGCATAAAACTTGCTCTTTAAAAGTGTGGCGATTAAACATATTTTATTTTTGATCCTGTTTAAGGTTTACCAATTGTCTCATGGAAGAAAAGTTAAAAAATTTAAATGCCCATCATCGAGTTATAGTCAAATGTGGTGTATGGGAACATGATCAAGCGGCGTTCCTTTGACG
>JACNKA010000027.1 GCA_014382285.1 Nitrospinota bacterium
GGGGTTTTAGGGAAAAAATAAATGCTTCCCTGTGGTTTAACCACTAGTAAACCAATCAGTGACAGTTCTTTAAAAGGGTAATCGCGTTTACGGCGATTCTGTTCCGCACCCACCGTCACCCCTTGCGCCTTTTACACCACAGGTGGGATAAGTGCCGGAACTTTGACGAATCCCAACGCGCGGTTGCAAAAGATCAATCCCGCCATGAGTGGCCCTGCAGATTCACATTGCGGATGCACAACCA
This sequence comes from Nitrospinota bacterium, assembly GCA_014382285.1. Classification (GTDB taxonomy): domain Bacteria; phylum Nitrospinota; class Nitrospinia; order Nitrospinales; family VA-1; genus LS-NOB. The sequence continues at coordinate 245 of JACNKA010000027.1, forward strand.
CAAAACCAATACGTTCACCGGGCAGGGCGATATCCTTTGAATGAGAAGTAATGTAAATACTGTTTTGGTAAAACTCCATGATGTTCGGCGCTTCCACCCCATCAAAAGTAATCTTTTTATAGGGGTCGTCTGAGATCAAGTAAACGGCTTTGCCGAGCTTGTCTGAATGCGCTTTTAAAACACGGGCCAACTCCTGCAACTCCTGACGCGAATAAACCACCCCTGTCGGGTTGTTTGGAGAGTTGATGATAACGGCTTTGGTTTTCTCGTTGAGCGCGTTTTGTAATGCCTCAAAATCCAGCCGGAAATCATCGAGAGTGGGCACCGCCACTGCCTTGCCACCGTGATTGTCGGCATAAAACAGATACTCGACAAAATAAGGCGTGAAGATAATGACTTCATCACCCGGATCGAGCAAAGTTTTTAAAGTAATATTGAGTCCGCCCGCCGCGCCACAGACCATGACCACATCATTGGCCGAAAGCACCACCTTGCATTCAGGAGATAAGGACTCGGCAATCGCCGCCCGTACATCGGCGAACCCGGCATTAGGCATATAACGGTGCAAACCTGGAGATTCATCCCGCGCACTTTCTATCAACGCTTTTCGCACTTCGTCCGGCGGTTCGATCACTGGATTGCCCAAAGACAGGTCGAACACGTTTTCCTCACCGAACTCCTTTTTTAACCGGATGCCTTCCTCAAACATTTTGCGAATCCAGGAAGAATTTTCCATGAATCCAGTGACCTTTTGCGATATCGCCATGCTAAAACTCCACTATAAAAAACTCGCGCAAGAACTGCTAATTAACTTTGTTGGATTTACACGCCCATCCATAGCATATTCCCCAGACAGGATCAACGCCCACTCGCCGCCCCTTAGCAGGGGAGGCAAATAGCAATAAGACAACGCCTTAGAGGAAATGAATCGTGACATCCTCTGGCTAGTAAAGAGTTATCTCTTATTAAAGGACTTTGGCTCATTGCCAGCGGAGGCTCTCCGCCCACTCGCCGTGGAGACAGTGAGCCTTTCCCCTTAAGCCGCCAACACGGTTTGAGCGCAAGATAAGGACTTTGGCTCATTGCCAGCGGAGGCTCTCCGCGTTATATTGGCATGGAACTATTTTTCTAATATCTTATTGTTTCATGCCAACTCCAATCATTCAATTCATTGATGTCTTTAAGTCCTATCAGAGCGGGTCGCAACCCGTGACGGCTCTGGAGGCGGTGAACCTGAGCCTTGATGCCGGGGACTTCGTGACCATCATGGGCCCCAGCGGCGGCGGAAAAACCACTTTACTCAACCTGCTGGCTGGCCTCGACCTGCCCGACCGAGGACAGATCATTCTCAACGGTCGCAAAGTGTCCGACTTTTCCGATCACGAGCTTACTTTGTTAAGACGAAAAGAAATCGGTTTTGTGTTCCAGTTTTTCAACCTCATGCCCACCCTCACCGTGCTGGAAAATGTAGAGCTTCCGCTTCTGCTGGCGCATTCATCCCGCACCGATGGACAACGCATTAAAACCCTGCTCGACTATGTCGGGCTCTGGCACCGGGCCGACTCCTTCCCCGCCGAACTTTCGGGAGGGGAGATGCAAAGAGTCGCCATCGCCCGCGCTCTCGTACACCAGCCCGTCATCCTGCTTGCCGACGAACCCACCGGCAACCTCGACTCAGAAAACGGGTTGAAAATTATCGAACTCATGAAAAAGGCCTCTACCGATTTTGACACAACGGTGGTTATGGTCACCCACAACCCACAGGTTGCGTCCATCGGCAACCGCCATTTCGAAATCCGCGATGGCAAACTCACCGACCAGACAGCATGAGCTTTCTGCTTTATTTCAAAGACCTGTTCACCGCACTCATCCTGCGCCCTCTAATTCGTGACCCCTTTCGCACTACCATCACTATTCTTGGTGTGGCAGTGGGAGTCGCCGTGTTTCTCAGCATCCGCCTCGCTAACCAGCAAACCATGATGTCGTTCACCGAAAGCGTGGACCTGGTTTTAGGCAGAGCCGATGCGGTCATCCGGGTTGAGGGCATGGCTTTCGATGAAACGGTTTTCGAAAAACTCCACGCTCTCAGGCAGGAGATCAAAGCCTACCCGGTGATTGAGGGATACGGGGTCGAGTCCACCAGCGGCGAAGTCGTAGAAATCATAGGCACCGACTTATTACAAGATAGTGGCATCCGCGACTTTTCTATCAAAACTGTGGAAAAAGACCTGAAAGGGTTATTGCCACTCATATTGGACCCGATTGGCATCATCCTTCCTGAAAAATTCGTTCCGGGCACTCAGTTTGGTCCAGGTGACACCATCGAATTTCTGATAAAGGGAAAAGTTAAAACTCTCAACGTCAACGCGATACTGGAGGACAAGGGAATCGCCAAAGCCCTGAACGGAAATTTTGCTCTAATGGATATCGCTGCGGCACAAAACATATTTGAAAAGGCAGGACGACTGGACCGCATCGACATTCAGTTTCTGAACAACGCCGACTTCGAATTCATGCAGGGTAAAATCGCTTCCCTGCTTCCCGGTCATATGAAGGTAGAACGCCCGCAACGAAAGAACCGCCAAATCGGGAAAATGTTACAGGCATTTCAATATAACCTGACCGCCCTGAGTTTTGTAGCTCTGCTGGTCGCCCTCTACCTGATCTATAACATGATTGCACTTTCGGTAGTGCGCCGAAGAGTGGAGATTGGCACCCTGCGCGCGTTGGGTGCCACCCCTACTTTGATCGCCCTGATTTTTTTTCTCGAAGCCGGTGTCATCGGTGCTATTGGCTCAGTCCTGGGAATAGGATTGGGATATTTTTTTGCACAGTTTTCTCTCGATGCCGTTTCTCTCACCGTCAACAACCTTTACGCACCGAGCTATGTCACGGAAGTGGATTTCCAATGGAACCAGATGGGGCCTTATTTCATTTTAGGTGTGGTGCTCAGTTTTATTTCAGCCCTCATCCCCGCCTGGGACGCGGCCACCACCCCGCCCACCACGGTCATGCGACGTGGCAGTTATGACCTGAAACTGTTTCACGGGAGCCGTGAGCTGAATGTGACCGCCTTGATCGTAGTCCTGCTGGCCGCACTCTGTTCACAACTGCCACCGATCGATCACTTCCCTTATTTCGGATTCTTATCAGTATTTTTAATCATCCTCGGTCTTTCCCTATTAACGCCAGCAGTTTTGCTTTGGACCCGGGATCGACTGCATTTCTTTTTCAAGAACCGGTTTGGCGGGGAAGGACTGCTGGCCTGCATGAATCTGTCGCAAAATGTGGGACGCAACGCTCTTGCCATTTCATCGCTGGCCATCGCCTTCATGATGGTCATCAGCATGTCGATCATGGTACACAGCTTCCGCCAAACTGTGATCGTATGGATTGACCAGACATTGCGGGCCGATCTGTTTGTTCGCGTGGCGGGGGGAAGAGATATCGACTACCAGCATACCCTGCCCTCAGAGTCGGTGGAGAAACTGAAATCCTTAAAAGGCATAGCCGCAGTCGATCAGTTTCGCGCCCTCGATATCAGCTACAACGATCTTCCTGTTGTGCTGGCAACCGGTGATTTTTCCGTTCTCTCCCAGTACGGAAATCTGGTGATTAAATCCGGCCCGCCGGCTCAGGAACTTGCTCGCGTTATGGTCAACCACAACCGGGCCATGGTTTCCGAAGCGTTCTCTCTCAAACACAAGGTAACTGTCGGGGACAATATCGAATTGCAAACTCCCAGCGGCCCGGTCAAAATGGAAGTTGCCGCCATCTATTTCGATTATTCCCGTGAGCGTGGCTACATCATTCTTGATCGCACCACATTTTTAAATTATTACCGGGAAACTGAAATCAACAGCTTTGTCATTTACCTTGAAGACAAAACCCAACTCAATGCCGTACGTCAGGAAGTTCTTAAAACTTTAAAAGACCATCGGCTCATCATCCGCTCCAATACCGAATTGAAACATCAGGTTCTCGAAGTGTTCGACAAAACTTTCGCCATCACCTACTCGCTGGAAATCATCGCCATACTGGTGGCGGTGCTGGGTTTGTTCAACACCTTGGTCTCGCTGATTCTCGAACGCAAACGGGAAATAGGAATCCTGAAATTCATCGGCGCATTCACAGGGCAAATCAAACGCATGGTATTGATCGAAGCAGGAATACTGGGGCTGATCGGTTCGGTAATGGGGTTTATTGCCGGGGTGGTGGTTTCCTATATCCTGATTTTCGTGATCAACAAACAATCCTTCGGCTGGACCATTCAGGTGCATTTCCCATACTTGTTCATCCTTGTCATGGTGACAATGTTCTGGGGGGTTTCTTTACTGTCCGGGCTCTACCCCGCCCGATTGGCAGCAAAGCTCAATCCGAAAGAAGCCGTGCGAGTGGAGTGACCACCAGGCGTACCTCTGCATGAAACAAGTGAAGGGATATCACATGCTGCCAATGAGTTATAAGGTTTGTTAGAAAATGACCAAACCCCCTCAATCCCCCTTGTCAGGGGGAAGTTCATTGCTTAAACGAATATCTAAAAGTCTGATTTCCAGTTTTTCTCTGCCGTTCCAGCTGTTGAGGTTGAGTTCATAGGCAATGTCAAAAAGTTCCGTGGCGACATCGACCGATTCAAGCATCTC
>JACNKA010000089.1 GCA_014382285.1 Nitrospinota bacterium
GGGTGTGCGGAACATGGCAGTCTGATCGGTGGTGTGGGTATGGCCGGTTATGATTGGGCAGTCGAAGGGTGTGGCGGGTTTCTTAAAAGCTTGCTGTAGGCGTGGGTCGCATTGTGACAATCGCTGGTTTGATTTTTTAGAGAATTTTGCCATCATTAGCCACTGTGCTTGTTATGGTGAATCCGCTATATATTTAACGCCCGAACTTCTAATGTAAGCTCCTGCAACGCTTTAATAAGGATTGGAACGAAAACAGAATATTTTACTGATTTAGTGACTTCGCCGTTTGGTTGTAATTTTATTTTTGGAATACTTGGAAAATTTTGGCATTATGTATCCCTTATGTTAACATTACACTACTACGGGTTTAGTGGCTCTCAATGCTAAAACTTTATCATACTTGGCCTGTAGGTAAACATCCTCCACGACTCCTCCGTGGTCGCCTGTGACATGATCCTCCATCCAACGGGGCAAAACATAATCAGAATTTTGCATTATGTATTCCCATTCAATCAGTGGCTGCCACTTCTCTTGTAGGGCAACGCACTCCTCCTCCGTTGGCTGCGGTGGTTCGTACGGCCAGACTTTAATTTCACCATCCGCTAGCACTAATCCATCTACGACGCCAAACTCACGTTGAAGGCATTCAATCATCGGGTTAAATTCCTATGTTTTATATTCTGTTACCATTAGGGAACTAATAACTCTATTTTCTCCAAAAAGGTTTCGGTTTATCAAAAGATTACCACCGTCACACCCCATCCTAAGTTTAAATGTAATAGGGGTAAGCGATGGTGCTATTAAAAAACGTTTTCCAATTGAAGGCACTATAGGCCAATATGCTGCAATTTGGCCTTGAGACATAACGGCATAAACAGCGTCAGCCGAATCATTCACAAACAATGCTGCTACAATCGACCTTGAATATGGGGAGGTATATGCTTCAGCGTACATAACCCATTCTATTAGTAATGTGTTCCCTGTATTTGTTGGTGTGATTGTGACAGTTGCTATTTCAGTGCCTTCAGTATTTTGCGGTATTGTTCCATCATAAGGGATCGATGTTGTAGCAGCAAATTCTGTTTGATAATGCGTGTAAACTGTTTGAATGAGACTGCCAGACAGAGGGGTATAATTTGGAACCCACGCATAAGTTGGGCTAGCCCCTGCCCCGGCAGATGTAAGCACCTGCCCAGCATTTCCGACTCTAGCCATTTTTGCCAGTGTAATTTTATTCGCTCCGATTGTTGTAACACCCCCGCTATTAATTGTTATGTCTCCAGTAATTTCATTTGCAACCGGCACACCCCCACCAACCGCACCAACAAGCATCTGCCCCTCTGCACAGTCTGGCACAGACATGGACGATGCCGATAACGATATAGTCCAATCCGTAAACGGCCCCCCAGATCCAACCACAATATCAACATCGACAACCAACTCCCCGGTTACAGCATTGTGAGATGCAATCGTGCCAAACATCGCCGTATCAACTGGATCGGATGTTCTTGCTATAACAATGCGCTGTCCTGGGAAAAACGCTTTCCCAGTTTCGGCCAGGCCTATTACGCCCGTACTTCCAAGCCCAATGCTTAAACTTGTCGTACTGGTTGTTGAGCTGCCAGTACTCCCTGAAGATTCAAACATTTGTACTGCCAGATTATTGGCTTCGGTCGCAAATGTAGGCAAAGAAACTAGAAAAGCGTCTGCTTTTTGGATAAAAACAGTAGGATCAGAAGCATCCGCTCTAGTCGGTGGGTCTGGTAATGGGGTAATAGAAGGCAAAGACATTTACGTTAACCCTTCAATTCTTAAATTGAAAATTGATATTGCTGGGTACTCAATAACGCCAACAAATTTTTCATAAAATCCATATATCAATAATGCACTGTAAGGTTCTGATCCGACCCATACCACTGGCACGGTTTTAAATTGTATCATGGTTCTTTGAATCTCGTTGATTTGGCTGTTCTCGGCCCACACCTGTACGTCGAAAAATTTATTAAATCCGCGTTCTACTACGCTAACATTTCCAAATTGGTCGCGGGTTTTTACCGAATAGTCATGAATGCCGAATTGCGCCCCATATTGTGTAGCACCAAGCTCTTTTTTGAGTCCGATTACTAACGCTCCACATTTAACTGTACCACCAGGCATGACCATGGTCACTGTAATCGAAACATTTGCGTAGGGAGGCATTCCTGCGGCCCCTACAAGTGCATACTCGGTTAAAAAAGCTATAGGCTCAAAAAAGAATTTCCACCAATCGGTAACGCCAGAACCCGCTGTCATTGAAATGATGCCAGAATCATAGACAACCCCGTCTACATCATCCTCGGCAACAATTCTTAATGCACTACATTCGATATTTAAAAGTGCTATTGAGTCATTTCGCCCAACTGTTCTTATTGCGACCGTCATTTCTTCTGGCTGCACAGTTTGGCTTGTAATTGACGCATCAAACATCGTCCAGCGATTGTTATAGCCTCGGTCGAACCACCACGTTGATGATGTTGGTAATATTGGATCATTGGCAAGATTTCCGTCTTGCAGTGACTCCCATTCATGATGAGTCGCTAGATCGATGACAACCTCACCCACCGAATACGCCACACTACCGGAATATGTTGGATGCGTCTCCCCGATATTTTGCCACCATTCCGATGACGATGCCGGGTCGTTTCCGGTGTTTGCATCTTGCAGTGACAAATAAATCGTGTGAGTCGTTCCAGATTCAAGCCTGACTTTATCACCAACCAAGTATATTGTCTCACCCAAATATAGATTGGATGTTTCCTCCGGAGCAGAGCTGGAAGTCAGTGCCGTATCATCTATGACCATTGGCCGAAAAAACTTCATGCAGCCTCACGCTCTTCGGGCAGCCCATCACGATCAAATTTATCCAGTGTCTTTGCTGTGTTTCCAGTATTTTTGGCAATCTGTACCTGCCCTGCCATATTTTCCTCGCGTAATGTCTTTACTTCAGCGCGTAAAGCGACGATTTCAGTTATCAAATCGGCGTTTGATCCACGCTGTAATTCATGGTTTGGGATGATCCTAGACGGCCCCGTTAATTCCAATTCCGGCCCTTTTTCGCCAACAATTCGCAAACCCCCGGCATGGGATCCCCCATTTGCAAGTTGCGGAATGCTTTGTCGCTCAGTCGTGCTAATAGCCGCATCCAGAGACTGGTACACTCTAGCCATGTCACGCGCCAGGTCGAGGCTCGTCGCACTTGATTCTTTGCTTGCAGATATGAATGACGTGACGACACCCTGCAATTTTTCCAAAGCCGATACATCACCAAGTGCCGCCGCCTTGCTTGTCAAATTGAATTTGCGTTGCGCATCCTCGTATCTCTCGCCGATTGACGTGATAAAATCCTCACTAACACCGAGAGAGTCACGAAACTTTGCCAGAGATTCAGTAAATCGGCTCATGGATTGCGCCCCAGCGTCTACATATTCAAACACAGAAGCAAATGCCGGGGATAAATTAATCAGCCCAGCAAAAAGATTCTGCCCTGATTTTGTAGCCAGATCTTGAGATTCTACGAGTGAACGAAACCCGTCACGAGTCGATGGAATAACTTCTATTCCTAGGCTAGTCATGGCGTTTGTTAATTCTCGTAAATCGTTTGCACGGCGTTCACTTGCCGAGAAAAATTCTTGGTAATAGTTCTGAATCTTCCCTGTTGATTCTTGAATCCCCCCCATGGCCTCCAGTAGTCGCGCCCGCATTTCTCCGCCAGCCAATCCGATTTTACCGAACGCTACAGCCGATTCATGGCCGAGAAGTGTGGCTAGTCTTGAGGTAATCTTAAAGGTATCCGACATGCGTACAGCAGTATCGGCAAGGTTTTCACCCTCGCGCTGAAAATCTTTTAGAGATGGGATTAAATGCGACCCCATGGAGTCGGCAATATCAACCATCAACTGATTCTGCGCTGCTTCTGTTTGTAAATTCCTGTTGAAAGCGAAAGACCAACCGTCAAGACTTCTCGTAGACTCATCTGCGGATTTTGAGAGTTCGTCAAAGACTGATTGTGTTCCGATTATAAGGTTTGAAAATGCCTTTTCTTGTTCTGTTGCCATGGACTGATAGTCAGTTCCGCGCTTGTCAGATACCCACCATCCCCCCCTCTTCTTCCAAGGGGTTTCGTATCTGCCTGCCACACCCTCGGCTGTCGCCGTGCCTCGAAGTGTCGTTGTCCCAGATTCTTTTGGACCCATACCGAAAGCGGCACTAAATAGGCCACCGACAATACCACCGAGAAGTGCCCCAGGTGGACCTAAAGCCGAACCTATAGCAGCCCCGACCGCCGACGTGATTGTTCCGTTCACGCCAAAAATTTCTTTGTCTCCGGCGATTGTGGAACCAATGGCAATCCCGGCCATGCCCGCGCCAGCATATCCTAATCCGGTTTGTAGTGCAGTCCCTGCACTTGTCAGTCCGCCAGACGTGCCAGCTAGACCTCCAGTCCCAGCAGCACTTACACCTTTGAGCGTTGTTGACATTCCAGACGGTAACAACCCTGCCGTACCTGCCTTGCCCAACCCCAACGCCTGCCCAACTCCAGACGTGGCCATAGACATGTAGGCTTCCGACATACCTCCGGTAAACGCATCATAAGCGGATTTTCCGGCGTTAAACCATCCACCGACGCCCATGCCTCCAACGCCACCTGGAGATGCCCCTGCCATCCCTGGCGACCCGAGCAAAGCCCCTGCAGTTCCACCGGACATGATATATTGGATCGTTGGCCGCAGAATCAGGCTTTTAAACATGCTTTTTAGTGAGTTAGCAAATTCCTCGGCAAAACTTTTGCCGGAGTCGAATGCAGACATGAACGCATCGGTTAGCGATGATTCAATTGTTTCGCCGATCTTTTTAGCTTGTTCAGCGGCACGTTTAGACGCTCCCTCTCGGATCAAATTAACTAATATCTTGCGTTGCTCTATCTCTTCCTTCCTTATTTTGCGGCCTTTAACCGACTCGATAGCATTGATTCTCTTGGCTATTGTCTGCGCTTCTATAGCTTCTGTAGTCAATCCGATTCTGGAGTTTTGCTCCTTCATGTCTTCAATCTGTTCTTTAATGTCCGCCATTGCCGTTGCGTGGTTGTTGGCAACCATAGCGTTTCTTTTTATAACAAGAAGATCGATGTGTTTTTGCAATACAGGAATGGCACTTTTATCTATCGCCGCAGATACAGCAGATGATTTTTTTCGTAGTGCAGCAATTTCGGCTGTTTTTTCTGCTATCTCCTTAATTAGATGCGTCTGTTCCTTCATAGATATCTTAGCTTTATTTATTGCTTTAATTTCAGATGTTATATCTGCAATTTTTTTTTGCGACACAATAGCGGCTTCTTTCGCCATATCCTGGGAGTGCTTTGCAGATATAGCCTTGGCTATCTCGGCATTTACCCTATCGACCTCCAATTGCATCAGTTGATCGTCATTTTTGCCGATTTCCGCACGGAGATTACGCAGTTCCAGGATTTCTTTTTGTATTTCCTTGGTTCTTTTTTCTTGCGCCTTGCTTGCCTTCAATGCCCCCTCGGTTCGTAGTTGTGGTTCAACAAGTGCTTTTCTTGCTGCAATTTGTTTAAGAATCTGTTTTGTTGCAGCATCACCATGTAGTTCAAAATTGATTAACGCTACAGTATTTTCTCGGATACTCTCCACGTTATCGTCATGCGCTATTTTTGCCTTATCGACTGCATTTGCAAGTTCTAGCACTGATTTTTTAGCTTTTTCATGCGATCCCTGCAACTCAACGCCCCACGCTTGCAGCTTCATACCCCTCTTTTTCAATCCTTCTGTAGGTATGTTAGCCATTGTTTTACCCACGAACTCTGCCACATGACCCCACGCTACTTTAACATAAGCAAAATAATGATCCCAAGCAGCCGTCATGCTTTTTAGGGTAGTTGTAAAAAATAATTTTATACCTTCCCACGTTTCTCGAAAAACGGCACTAGTAGCAAAGACTCCAATCTTTACTACCTGAAACTCTTCTATCGCCCATTTTCCAATTGAGTACCCAATCCAAATATTAAATAGCCCGTTCAGGCTGAAGACTGCCGCGCCGACTCCACGAATGGCAGAGCTCATCGCAGCAAACACCCCGGTAGCAGTTATTGCGGTGGCAGTCGCCGTCGCCGCCGTAGTAGCGACCGCTTGGTTTGCTATCGCCAGGCGTTCCATTGCAGCCATTTGTGCATTGATTGAATTAGTTAATTGCCCGGATGCTATTACAGATGCATTAGTTGCCAATACAGATCTATTGTGCGCAACGATCCCCAGGTTCCTGGCGGCAGTCACTCGCGCTTCAGCCTCTGCTATTGTAGTAGCACTAGCGACAGCAGAGCTTGCAGCTACATTTCTAGCCTCAGTGGCTACCACTATCGCTCTGACAGCCGCAGCCGCCGACGCTGTGGCTACGGATGCCTCTAAACTGGCCGCAGCCGCCATGCTTCTATGCGCTACAACGGTCGCATCCATAACCGCCAGCTCGGATTGAATCCTGGCAGCGGCCATTTCTGCATGCGCTAATTGATACGCATGTTCCGCATGTGTTATTCGCCCGTATGATATTCTTTGTCTTTCAATTGCAGTGGTTGTTGCCGCCCATCCGGATAAACCAGCAGTTTTCAATGCAGGAATTATTTTAACAAAAACTAAATAACCCGCAGCGACTTCAGCTAAAGTTTGAAGTGCGTTTGCTGTTGATTTAATATTAGCATCATCAATTCCCTCAAAAGCTTTGGCAACGTCACGTATAGATTCAGCAATTGAATATGTTAGGTTAAGAACCCTGTCAACGTTTGAAGCCGTTTTTGAGAATGTATTTCCAAGTATATCCCAGCTTTGAGAAATGTCTTTTTCAAGCGCACCAAACTTTTTATTGATCATGTCGGCCTGCCCTATCAAGGACGCGAAGACGTTCTTTGATAAAAACCCGCCAGCCATGATTATCGTTCTCAATTCAGCAGTGGTCATACTAAGGCCTTTTGCGATGGCTTCAGCTAGTAAAGGGGCACCATCCAGCAAAGAGTTAAATTCCTGCATTTGCACTACAGGGTTGCTCAGCATTTGAGAAAATTGTTGCATAGCTCCCTGCGCAGCACTTTTCGTTTGTCCGCCAGCAGCGACCAGATGTTGCACTGCCTCAGACGTAGCTAGCACCTCTTCCCTGGTAGCCTTCAGTGCTGGAGCTGCCCTGTTTACTCCCCTAAAAATAGCAACGGCATCCACCATGGCTGTGCCAGCTCGTTGCGCCGACGCATAAAGACCATCAAAAACACCTCTGAAATCCCCCGTAGCCTCAGTGGACAGCTTGATGGCTTTCTCCAGCCTCTGCCACGCTTCAATAGATTGCATTAACTGTCGCGTCAGCAATCCAATACCAAGTCCTGCAAAAGCAAGCCTTACCCCGTCCAGAGATCTCTGAAGGTTTTGCGTAGCAGTCTCCGCTCGTCGTCCTGTCCTGTCAAAACGAGAAATATTACGCTCTGCAGTCTCCGCTCGTCGTCCTGTCCTGTCAAAACGAGAACTTACCCCGTCCAGAGATCTCTGAAGGTTTTGCGTAGCAGTCTCCGCTCGTCGTCCTGTCCTGTCAAAACGAGAAATATTACGCTCTGCAGTCGCAACCTGTCTAGAATCAACTGCCAATACTAAGGATGAAATATCGACTGACATTATTTAACCGTTTGGGTTTTCATGAACTCATCATCTATCTGCATTATCGATCTGATCTCCCATGGTGCTGGGTGACTTTTGGTTAGTTGTGCCCAGTGATATATATCGCTGTATCCAATTGGCTCATGCCCGTTCATGCCGGTTTTTCTTTTGCTATGTAACTCAACAAACCATATCCACAAATAGTCAAGAAAGTACGGCTTTTGTGGCATGTTTGTGAGCAGTTCTGGCGACCGTCCTGTTTGATCGTATGCCGCCAGAAGATGGCTTCTCAAAGTCGCGCCATCTTTCTGGCAGCGGCTTAACTTGAACTCTCGCTTGGCGAACTCAATGAGTTCTGCGGTGGAGTCGGCAAAAAAAGGGACATATCTGCAACCGCCTCATCAACTTGCGTCATAATCCAACGGTTTTCAGTATAAAGTTTTATCGCATTTTGACGTGTGAAAGGGTATTCCTGTCCGTTATCAGTAAGTCCACGCCACCCTTTCGTGCAATCTGCCAACAACAGCGTCTTCATTTCATCTCTTTCTTCCGCCATCCTTTCTTTCGGCAATTTGCCGCGTTTTGCCGCCTTCTCTGCCGCAGCGATGTCAAGGTTGATCCTTTTCCTTTTGAGTGATAAATACTCATCACTCTCTTCGCCTATGACACTAATAAATATCCCTGTCTTCCTGTTGTCCGTCGGGAATATCAATTCAAATTCCACAGCATTGCTACACGCTGTATTAAGGTCAATCTCACGCAAGTCCATTATGCCATCTCCGAATCTTGAATCCATATGGTTGTCCATTCCGTGGCTTTCCCATCACCACCAAGCACGTCGTTTTCTAACTCAACAAATGGCATGGAGATAACTATCCCCGTTTCGCCATCATCACTATCGGCGGCCTGGAATTTTACCCTTGGTAAATTGATGACAATAAACCCCGGCATAGCATCGTTATTTGTTGTCATAACTATTGAAATCAACGCCTCGGTTTCTGTTCTAAACGCATCAAACATGTCGGCATTTTCAAACAGCACAGACAAGCTCCCACTTGCTTCAAGAGGCCCCGGAATTATGTCGTTGTATCTATTGTTACCCACCGTTCCGGGGGGGAACTGGTAATTCCCTGTTACGCTTAAAGACAACGCAGTTGCTACTGCGGTCACCCCGTTAGGGAGTAAAATCATCCCATTTGCGCCCGCAGTTGCTCTCCCGGTGGTGGGCTCGTCAGGGGCAGTAAAATATGGAGCGTCTGCACCTGAAAACATGGTTTTTCCTACCCCCATGATTCCAAAAGCAACTGTCGCGATTTCTGTCGGTGGTATGGTTAGGTCCATACTCGTTATGACCTGATCGCTGAATAACTCTGACTGTACCGGAGTCATATTTGGGTGTTGATTTTCAAACGCCCAGTAATCATATACGTGCCCAGTTTTTGGCATAAAACAGTGTTTACCGATCTCTTTAATAGTAACCGAATCTCCAGAAGCAGCAGTTACCACTGGATCTCCATTCAAAAATCGGCCAGTCATTATAGTATTGGTAAGAGCGGTTATCCAAAAATAGTGATCGTTGTTACCAGTTTCTACGGTCCACCCCTCCAAATTCACCACCATCCCAATTTTAAATCCGGTGGCGAGAAAATCTCCAGCAACTGTAGTAAATGTTCCGGCCACATCAGCCGTTATGTCGCTCAAAGTATTGCTAACAGGGGGTATCCATTCAGATCTCAGTAATGATGCCATGAAATCAGCGTATGAACCTAAAGATAACTCACCATTCAGGTTCCCTTCAGTAGAACCCATCCCCAAACGCTGGTCTGCTATTTGTTGGCTGGTTCGAATTTCATTGGACTTACTTGAAGTAAATTTCTCGTTTAAAGTAGAATTTACTCGGCGTAAATAAACTCCGCCAGTTGTTCCCGCAGGCTGCCCTAAGCCTGGTTGTTTTTTTGCTACAACACGCTTGTGTAGTTGTGTTCCGATCACGCTGGAATCCTCCTAGTAAAATCAAATAAATTCCGCATCCTCTTGAATATCAATTCAACCCAAACAGGAATACAGTTGTCTGTTCTAGCATTGTTTTTCATCATAATGACCTGTTCCAAAACAGCCTCAAGTGATTTTAGTATAGTTTCAATATTTTTATCAGTCTCAAACTGTCTTTGCGCCATACTATCAATAGCCAATGCCAAAATGTCGGCGTCTGTCTTGGCGTCATCTTGGTTGTTAGCCAGGACGCCGAGGATATCCAATATCCCTAACTCTGCTTTTGTAAGTTCTTGATCTTTCATGATGACCAATTATATTCCGTGAGCGGTTAAGCGGTTTTCTAAATCAACGATAAGCGCATTTTGTTCGTGGATTGCTTTCACTAACGACGGCAACAAGCACGAAGTGTTTAGCACCATCATGCTGTCCAAACCATCCACATAAGCTGCTGCGGTTTGTTCCCAGGTAGCTCCTTCATACGCTTCCCCGATGCCATTAGCGGCTAGATATTCAGCATACGATTTATTGGTTGCTAATTCTTGCTCTGGATTTTCACCTTCTGCAGGGATAAAGATTCTTCCCTTCGCTGGCACATTCCACTCTTCCCGTTCGACTATTGAAACCGCTTCAGGGATTATCTGTTCAAATTCCTGGGCAAGAAAACCTGTCTCTGTTGCGGGTGCGTTCGGTCTATAATCTTTCTTGAAATTGAATCGAACAGGGCGCAAAGCGAGTATATTGGCAAGTGCTGCTTCATGATCTGTGATATTTTCCTTCACTCGTTGGTCAGATGATGTTGCCCAGGTAGATACTGTTGATCTGCCCTGTCCGTTGATGTGTAGGATATGGCTTGGCACTTCTACATCAAGGCCAATATAACCTGATCCGGCAACGCGAGCCTTTTCAGTCCCGTTCACATTGATTGCAACACCACCATCCGCCGCTAACTCCCGTAATTCTATAAACCGAATTCCTATATAGTTTGGGTGGCCATGAGTATTCGCGAATTTAAAAGCATAATATTTGTATGTGTTGGCATTAATAACAGAAATTGTTTGTCCGCTTTCTGTGTTTGTATTTGGGTGTCTGGTTATGTAGCTTGCAGACGTTGGAAGTTGAGTCCATCCCGTGTCAGTACCATAGGTTAATTCATCAAAAGATGCGGATGAATTTGATCCCCAGAAGGTAAAATCTTTTACTCCTACATGCGTATCTCCGCCAGAGTCATGTCTATTTACGACATAAAAACTGTTCACTGCAACGGCTGTTTGTAATTCAATGTGAAACCTATTCTGTATTGTTCCTGATACATTTAACCAAGATTTTCCTCCAGAGGAACCGTCAATTCGGGAAATGGATGGGTCTGTCGCACGGTATGGATTAAAACCACTTGTAGTACTTGTGGCTTTGACATAAGTATCCGAGTGCGCTGTAGGATAACGAATAGTAAGGACAGATGTTTTGGTGTAAATAGTCCCAGTGGTGCGATTATAAGATGAGCCATCGGGGGCATTTGGAGTGTTTGTGTCGTCAGGTACCTCACTACCAGCAAAAACACCGGCAATACCGCCAAGGTCGATCCCCTCTTCCACCCGAAATGCCCGATCAAAATCCATGACTCACTCCTAATAATGTGGGGGCGTGAACCCCCACAAAAAACCAAAATTAAATAGCAGCCCGGAAAACAAACCTACATAGCAGCCCGGTATGCAGTAATATTCACCGCGTCAGTACTAACAGCCCTCAGGCGCATCGTTTGCGTTGTTGTAGAGCCATCTAGATCAACCGTGAACGTCAGCCCTGTCGGTTTGGTACCGGTTGTCAAAGCCCCAAAAATTGAATAGTCAACGTTCCCCGCGTCAGATGTGGAGCCGTCATGGATTGCAGCCAGTTTGCACGAATACACATTTGCAGGTGTCCCTACAGACTGTGCTGTGATAACCCATTCAATGCGCTGATAATCATCCACCAACTCTGAATCTATCGTGTCGATCGTAGTCAAGGATGTCTTTGTAGCACTTTTGCTTGCTACATGTAAAGCGGCATCCAGGGAACTTAAATTTGTATTGACTGCCGCGCTAGCGGAGATAATATTGGTGCTTGTTGGGGTGACACCAATGGCATCATCTAAAACCTCAGTATTAGCCAGGACAGTATTACTGGCTACAATGGGATTGTTGGTCCTGGCATTAGGTGTAACGTCCGCGCCAATGGCATCATCAAGCGCAGAAAGGTTAGCATTGACAGTGTTGGCCGCCAACATTGGCCCGGCGGTACGAGATTGGATCGTGGTTACGTCGTTGCCAATAGCCTCATCGAGAGCGGATACGTTGGCATTGGTAGAGTTCGCCGCCAGAATTGGCCCCGCGGTACGACTTTTGATGGTCGTAACATCTCCACCAATTGAATCATCAAGAGCTTCGATGTTCAGATTGATCGCCTGATCACTAATACTTCCAGTTGTCCGTGACTGTGCTGTCGCTACCGCTACGCCAATTTCGGCATCTAGTTTTTCAACGCCAGTTTCCAGCGTGTCGCCGTTTGTGACGACATTGTTGGTGCCATAAGTTGGGGTTTCTATCCCTGCGGCACTTTTCCCGACAAAATCACGAATGTAACCACTTTCAGACGCATCAGCTGTGTCATTTTGGACCCATTCCGTAGCGTTTCTGCGCCATTGCTGCCCTGCCGAAGTCCCGGCCTTGACTAACAGAGCATCTCCGTTTGTGGGTGTGTTCCCCTCTTCTGTGAACGTCCAATTTCCGGTAGAACCGGACACAATATAGACATTTTCAGTGCCGCTCGTCAGGTTGGATAGCAACACCCGACTACTGGCAAGAATGGTCTCCCCATCTACCGTGTCGGCGACGTTTGCAGCGGTCACAGCCGCAGCAACGTCAGCACGTAGAGTAGTTTCAACAACGTCTACGGGACTACGCCATTCAATGCCCAGAATAGCGGCATTAAGTTCTGACAAAGTAGCAAACTGGCTCCATTTGTCAGTCCCAGAACCGGCGGTGTCCTTGGCATAGGCTAAACCCGTTGCGTCATCAGTATATAGCGACCCCTTGACCGCTGTATCTGTAACCGTAGTGCTACCTGGCACGCCAGTGCCATTGAGCAAGTATTTTCCATCAATACTAAGCCCACCTTCTACTGCATACGGTACTTGAATACTTGGCATAAATAAAACTCCATGTTAGTTTTTAACGATTATTCGAGTCAAACGAACATCAACATCATTCGCACAACTAGAGTTTATTTTAAGTGAAATTATTCCACTGTTTTCTGTAATAGACAATTCAAACATTACCCCACTCCTACCTAGTGACCCTATCTCTGAATATTCGATTTCGGTCGCGGTAATAGCAGTAGCATTGATTTCGGTCGACGCATTTAGGCCAGCAACCTCATCGGAAACAGCGACCAGCCACTTTACAGATCGGGCAAACCCCGGCATCGCAATCTGACTAATAGTCGTCAATACACCGGTAGACACACCTGTAACCGTACTGACTAGACTAACGACCTGATCCGCAGTCCCGCCAGGAATTACCGGCCCTCCAAGAGCTGAAACGGCCTGTGTGTCAATCATGATCTCGGTCGCAGACACGACGCTACCGATAATAAAAATATCGGATACAGGCTCAACCTGTGTTAACTTCCCGTCGGTCGACAAATACACAAAAACATCGCTAAAATTCCAGCTCCAAGTATTGTTGTAGACACGCCCCTGGCTTAAAATTTCTGCCGACTCTCCGGCTAGGACACTCGAGGTAGTTATGCCGATGATACGCCCTGTGTGTGCCGGGTCCGTATTATTTGCAAGGATCGCCATTTTTGACGAATTAACAGTGACAGCTCGGTATGCTGGCAAATTTTCACCAGCGATTAGCAACGAAGTTGCCCCGTCCTCAGCTACCATATCCTGCAAAAAATCCGCGTTTCCGCGGAACTCAATCCGCACACCAATAGGATACCACGACGCAGCAGTCCCCTCCCGTCCGCGAGAGACTATCAAAGCATGGTCCTCAACACTATCAACCCTGATTATCTCGTCAACGCCATCAATTCCTACAATTGTCAGAAAAGTATAATCTCTCTCCCTTGATAGGCTAGGTAGGCCAGCAGTGCTAGCAACTTTAATCCTAGTGTCGCCAGGATTAACAATAGACGCTACAGTTGTGATGTATGATGATGGGGTTTGGAGTGACATTTAGTTCCCCTTAAAAAATATCTGCTAAAAATTTTATTTCGACCATTACTCTATATCTGCCATCTTCGATCCCCATAGACCTGATTGATGGGGTGTTTGTTATATTTACAATCACACCACCATACTCAAAACTCTCACTACGATGAAATAATGTTTTTATTTTTTCTGCTTGCGTTTCCGCACTTCTAACCCCCTGATAAGGCGGATACATTAAATCTATTTGAAAAATCCCACTTACCCGATGAAAAACCCCCCCGATAGTTGGGTTTGATGTGCTGGTCATTAAATGCACTTTCTGGTATGGCACTCCGACACTCGGCGTGTAATCCGTATTCTCCCATGCTGTGTCAACTATGGGTAACACGGCGTTAAGTGCCGACTCAAGGGCAGTTCTAACGGACAGGATAGTCATATCTCGCCTGTGCTGCAATGGCATTTATATTTGCTATCGTTGCGATAATAGCTAGGCGCACCATTCCGTGAGGTGCCTGTAAAGAGTTGCCATTCTCTAACCCTACTGCATAGTGTAGGCTACTAGAAAAATTATGGATCCCTGCTACTTCCGCTTTACTATAATCTAACGACACCCTTAGCTCTGACACTCTGCCAACTTTATCGTATGTCCCAGGTAATGAAAAATTAATAGTTCCATACCCGTACATATATGAACCGCGAAACCTCCCAGTATCCACCGGAGATCTTCTAATGGTATCAGTGACACACCCTAAAGTAATTCTTCTTGCCACTGTCTCCACCCGGAGAGATAACTGTCTAGCTATGTGATCTATTGGTACAGACCACCGTCCCGGACCTCCAGGCCTCACGATGCACGCAAGTGCAAATCGTAATACGCAACAACCCCTTTATGTCTATGCTCATAAACAGCGATAACCTGATACTCTTTACCATTACCATCAAAAGTAATGGTACCTTTGACTCGTGGGGTAACATCTCCGGAGCTTAACATCATCGAAATATCACCAGATTGAATTAAAGTTCCTGTGATATTGCTGTCCCCAGGCTTAAACTGAACAGGCATACCTACGCATGTGGTTTCAGCAATTGTTTCCGATTTTGCCCCCAGTGCCGGGTCGTAAGCACCAAAAGTTTTAGACTTAAGTATTACACTTTCACCATGTTTGGTTATTAATCGCGTTGCCATGGTGGCTTTGTGCGACATATTGATCATGGTGTCCAATCGGCGGTTATATGCTGATCAATAAATGTAACCTCTTGTCGCTGCACAATCACTTCGATTTCATCGGCATCGGAAACAGTATAGTCACTAGGGGTTGTGTAAAAATCGACAAAAGTGGCCACTATCGCACCAATAGGATGCCATTGGTAAAAGATAAGTATGGTCGCAACAAGGCTGGTATTTCTGGGAATGTTTTGCTTTGCGTAGAGTGTGGGTCATATTCTTCAGTGATCGGCCCGACGGTCTCACGTACAGTTTTTCTCTCAAGATCCGGCATCAGCTCTTCAGCCGACGCTCTAAGAGCAAGTTTTGCACAAGCAACTTTAATTTCCGGCGGAATTACATTACTAGCCACTGGAAATCTATCCACAATAACACCTAGTCTTGGCCAACTTAAGGTTTGTTCTGAAGATATTCGCAAACCCTTCCAAGTACCAAAATATTTTAATTCAAGGTAACTCGTTGCTTTACGCAAGCTCTGTTCTTTCTTTATTGCTGACATCGCAGCCCAGGCAGTCTTTCCGATCCCGGCAAAAAACGAATCAGCATCCGCTACAGAAATATAACTTTCCGCTCCTGAGACTAGGGATCCGTCTTCTGTTATTAAGCTCATGATTTAGGTGGCCTTCCACGACGCTTAGGCTGTTCACGTGGAACATCCTCTTCGGGGCGTTCCACGTGAACCTTATCCATAGGAGTTAGATCGGATTTATTTTTGACATAAAACCCGTAAGGATTTCCCTCTGTGATCGGGCAACTTATTTTAACGGTTGGACTTTGCATGTCAACCTACGCGCCAATCAACAGCCCGCAGTGACGGGGAGCGATCATTTTGACCCCCCAGGCAATATTAACCTCATACCTAACCTGTCTTTTCTGTCTGTAAACCAAAAATTCATACGTCAACCCAGAAACAGGGTCTGTTATCAGTATGAAATCATCCGCGCTGTCGCCGCCCTCAGGCATCGCTGGGGTCCGCGTCGCGAGTTGAATAGCAGATCTATGGAAAAACATATTTCTAGTCGCGGCAGGGATCACTGTGATACTGGTGGCTACCGCAGGGATTGCCTGTTGTAGCCCAGGCTCGGCAATAGTGATCATGCCGCCCAGATTAACATCGGGGGTACCCGATACCACGACATATTGATTTGAGTCGCCAGCAAAAGTAATAATATCACCATCAAGGATCGTCCCCGATCCAGCCGTGTCGAGGTTAATCGTTGTCGCCTCCTCAGCATGAATGGCGACGATTGTTCGTGCTCCGGCTCCAGCTCCGACTGTCACATTTTTCATAGTTTGTGCAGAATTATGGATACTCAGCCCCTCCACATCACCAATAATCCCGCGCCGTAAAAGCTCATCAGTCCCAGATGTGTTTAGGTTAAAAAGGCCGCTTTGTTTACCACGAATATTTGCTATGGCGGTGCTTCCCAAGACCATGTGACGATCAGACGTAGGCGAGCCGTTGTCATCCAGTACCATATTTGGGTTTGCGAAATCCATAAAATCGCCAGGAGTTCCAAAAGGCACGATATTATTTGCCCCGACTGCTCTGGACGCCTCGATATGTAACTTTGCAATGTCGGCCTCCATTTCGTTAGTAAGCACCCGCATGGCATTTACAATCCTATCGCGATTGATCTGTTGGAATGTGCCCGCATTTCGGAGCGACAGGGTTCCCTCGCCTGTTATGCCAAACGGGACTCCTCTTGATTTTTGGATAGTCATCTGGACGTTGTCAATCGTTTGCGCGGGAGGAGTTGCGGCATATGCCGATGGTGTGACGTCCTCTGCTGGCATCGTTCCAACAACTGGAGATTGCACAACATCACCCACTGCAGCACGTGCAGCAGACGAATCCCGAGATACAGCAGGAATAAATCCTATTAGTTCTCTTGATACAACATCCAAAGCATCATAAAATATCGGTAGCAATCCCGTCAAAGTTAACATGTTCAATCCTTTTTTGTTATGACAATAAACGGGACTATCGGCCCGTTTAATCGATTATAGTTATATTGCCTTTCGCTGCGGCCCTCATGGTTCCGGCCTGGTCTTCGATTGTTAACGACTCGAAGATCGAGCGTTTCATTGTTTTTTTGCCGGGGATCCCTGATCCCCCGCTAGTGCTGCCACCGCCAGAAGATCCGGCTGGGAACCAGTGTGGTTTTTTAAAACGCATTCCATCCAGCCACTCAAAAGGGCCATACGGAGTTTTCCCATCCGGCCCAATTTTAATTTCGCCGTCCTCTATGACAACTACCTCCCCATCAACACTGACTTCAAATAATACAGTGGCATCCCGTACAGCGTCGTCATACGCAGATACATGTAGGCCCGCCTGTACAGCCGCAGATCGGATGCTGGCACCTACCAGTCGTTGAGAAAGGTCTTTTGCGCGTTTCCTCTCTCGTTCGATAGCAAAAATAGATTCTTGCTGCAATTTTTCTACTTTTCGTGCATTGTTCGACTGCATTTCAGCCGTTTGCTTCGCAAGGCGTTCCTGGTCGGACAGTTTTGCATCTTCAGCCTGTTTTTGCGCGTCTATCAGGGCCTGATATTTTTCAGGATCAACTCCGTCATACCGTTTTTCAATTTCTGCCAACGCGTTTTTTGCGTTTTTTGCTACATCACGCTCTTTTTGCAGTGCGTTCTTCAATTTTGCCGGATCTTCATATCCAGATACTTTCAGCCGATAACCGCCGCTGCCATCCTCTATGTAGGACGGTTTTATTGCATCAGGAACGTCATCCAAACTAGCAATCTGAAACGATAAATCCATGATGGTTTCTCCTGTTTTGAAGTGACTCACTCACTTTTGTCTCGCGGATCACCCGCTAGCAGCACGAGTCTCTCGTGCTGCTACGCAACACTGTATAATAAAGTAGTTGACATGTGTATGTAGAGACGGTTAGTATATTATTTTGAGACAGTCACTAAATTGCTGAAGGGGGCGTATGGGGAATCCAGGTAGGAAAGAAAAACCCGAGACTTTGCTAGCGGTAGCAGACGTTATGCGGGGTCACACGCCGTGGAAAGCAGCTCAGGCTAACGGCTTGTCCGTTAATACAGTCACCCGAGCGTTAAGCCGCAAAGGCTATCTATCTATACTTGAATGCACGACATGTGGAAACAAAACGAATAAAATCAATCTAATAGTTTGACAGCCCGGCGGGCGGTGGCTATATAAATAACACCCGCAACAGAGGCGATATTCAGTGGCAAAATTCCCTCACTTGTGGTGGTATCGTGACGCTGTATTGCAGTCCGCAATGGTCGGATCGCCCCGGTGGGATGCCGGGTCTCCGCTCATCGCGAGTTCCTTTTATCTACTAAATCCCGTAGTTGCGCCACAGTTAGTGGTCGCTGACTATTGTCTATTAAATCTTTAATTATAATATCCCCAGTTTTCCACATTTCGTACCGCGATTTACCAAGAGTGGTTTTTTGAAAAATCTCTGACTTACTCTTGAGCCATGTCTCATAATCTACTGTCGCAGGTGCCTGGCCGTCCATCCCTCGAAAATCGTGGTCCTTCTCAATCAATCGCCGAGTTTTAGCGTCAATACTTTGTTTTTTCGCGTTTGGGAGGTCATCCCAGGATTTTAAAACTGGAATAATAGTGGATCTGCATCGCATATGAATAGGTGGTGGTCCCCAGGGTTTTTTATGCCCTATCGGCTTTTTATCTAGTGTCCACCGCAGCCCAGATAATGCCATGCATTGGGGGGTTGTGCGACTATCCAAGACTGACAACCAATAAAAAAACCCAATTAAATCACTATCTTCCTCGTATGCCGCTATTCTAGCCGACTGAGTCACTACCGCAGTAGATGTAAGCGCTAAAGTTTTTGCATTGCGTTTCCTAGCCGCGCTAGTGAGGGTTATTCTTTTTGTAATTTGCCCCGCAGACTCACCGACTGCCATCCCGTGCCGCACTGCCCCAGAGATCGCCATCCTGGTAGACTCGACCTCTTCCTGCAGCCACTTTCCCAATGGAAGCCCGGCTATCAACGTATCGTCAACCAACGATTTCACGCCTTTTTTATCGACCGAAACACTTGAAATATCTAAATCCATAGCAGTATTTATTGCATTTTTCACAGCCGTTTTTTCGATCACTGCAATCTCAAGCAAATTTTTCTCTATAGTTGATTTTATCTCTACATATGTTTTTTTTATACTTCTGTCAGCTTTCTCCAGGAATTTTTTAAGGCGGTATCTTTGGTATATTGTAAGTTCTAAAGATATAAATTCAGCGATTAGTTTTTTTTCGAGAGCTAGAAGTAATGCTAATGTTATTAACGCGACCCCCTCCGCAGTCCGGTCGTTAGCGACAGACTGTTCGAGTAACTCATCATGTAGTTTTTCATTTGATGATGGCATTATTCAGTCCCATCACTAAAATTACCCATGATATCAGGATTTTTTATGCCTGACTCAACTTCATCTAAAGTCATGCCGACTGGAGTCAGCTCGCCTATAAGTTGCTGGTATGCCAGCGTCCTGCTAGAAATCCCCCCCGCCATCCAGGAGTTTGTCAGTGCTGAGAGCATGGCCGGATCCATTTGAGCTGTCGAAAAATCTTTATTTAATCCGACACTTACTCCATCGCCACTACCGCCAGCGAACTGATCAAACCACTTTAGGCATTTCGACAACCCGTCGCTCGCGCGGCTAGCTATAGATGCCAGTATGCTGTTTTCACCTGAGCGATGTATCGCCGCCGCCTCCGCGGATTCTATGCCGCGTTTTTGCGGCTCTAGCATCCGCGCTCCAAGGACAGCCATCTGTAACTCAATGTTAGATAGTGCTTTTTCGTGGTTTCCCAGGCCACTTCCAGAATACTCCAGAAACCCAACTTTAGTATCAGGATCTTGAAAACTCCACGCTAAAGAGCCGCCTATTTTATAAGTTTTTTCTTCTTGATCTACACCTGAAATCCATGCCGTAGGCAATCCAGTTAAATGCAGACCACTATAATAATCCGCCGACACTTTAAAATGCTGTAGGTTTGCATGCACTAAATCCATGATGGGAGGTTTTTCAATGGTAGCTCCACCAAAAAAATAAAACGGGATAAAATCCAGTGTTTTGCCCTTCATTTTCGGAAAAACATCGCCCCCCACCTGCTCGTCGCGATCACTTTTGTCTTTGCGAAAAACACGGATCCTGCATACTCCAGTCCACAAATCCAACGCGCGCCACTGTTTTTCTGTAGAGTGCCCGAAACCTGTAGATAAATCCTTTTCCTCCTCAATACAAACCATTGTTAATACGTATTTATTCCTAATATTACTATACCGCCAGTTGATGATACTTTCAGCTCTGCATATTTTCATCAGTGGTCGCAAACCTTGCATCTTAGCATCTGCGAGAGTATGACCCGAGTCTGTTGTAGGGTAATCGACTAATACACCTACACGCCCGACAGAAATAACTTCAGTTAATACCGTTTCAATGAAATTTGAAAACGATTCTCCGGCCATCGTTACATCTGACAGCAAAGTATCTACATCTGACGATGTCTGCACAATCTCTGGTTTTGCTGTGATCATGCCGACGAGGCCATGGATTGTACGAGCCGTAGCGTTAAAAAACAACGTTCGGCTTACTCTTTTAGTAAAATCATACTCCTCCTCATCTGAAAGTCGCTCCAGATATTTTTTTGCGTTTACATGTATAGCATCCTGCCCCTCCATACAATGGCGCACTTTTTCCCACCCGCTCGACATGAAATCGTATTCAGGGTGATACGTATCGATTTTGGCCGCGTCTTGCATTTCGAAATCCTTGGAATAAATTAGAAATAAATCAATGCATTATGACTGATTTTGCGCGTAAACACAAAGAGAATCCTGAACGACCAAAAAAAAATACGCTACAGTGAAAGAAAGTGTTTGACATGTGTAAGATACGTGTGCTACTCTATAGCCAAGATTAATTACGTCGCACTGAAGCCCCGAAGAGGGCAGGAGATACTGGCATGAAAATCAATGTGAACGATGCACAAAAAATTGGGTCTACTTTAGACGCTGTAAATGGCCGAAGTTCAGCTTTTGCGATCACTACTCACGAAGAAGTTTTAAAAATCGCAGATGAGGCCGAAAAATTGCTGGAGCAAAAAGAAATTCCTAACTTAATGCGTGTCGGCATAAGTGTAACTTTTCGGCCAAGCGGACCAGAATCTGCCTCATATAGGTATAGTGTCAATTCAACTGAACTCACTCTACAAAGAGGTGTGGGAGGGACTTGGTTTTTAGTTTGCGTGCAGCAAATAAAAATATTCCCAAAGCAAGTCAGAATTTTTAACATTTCTATCTCAAGAGAAGTAGAGAGAAAAATCATCGAAAAAGCACTCAAGTCATTTGTCGTTGTAGGCGAGGAGATTTAGATATGCATGCTAAACGCACAGCACAAAAACGGGTGACGATTTACCCAGGTAAACCTGTCATCGATTTTCTTCACCTGCACACTCCGGAGGGAGCTGAACGGCCAGAAAATTACTCCAGTTTGTTTTCTAGCTCTATCTATCGGTACATGGAATTATTGCAACAAACCACTCCAGTTTTATGCGGCCATGAGTGGGGGCTTATTTTTTACAGCCTAAAAAATCAAAATCTTATCAATACTTTCGTTATAGACATGCTGCCACAGATTCTATCTGAGTCAGTCCGCGAGAATAATATTGATTCTATTTGGGATGTCGACAGAACTGATTTTTTATCTAAAATCGCCGCTTTTTCGGTCTGCAATCGGATCGCAGTAGTCGCTCAAGCGCATCGATTTTGGAGTGCAGGGATCGACCATCGTCCTATTGACATGCTGAAAATCAGGATGGGACTGCCCAAATAAAAACTATTCAACAGTGAGAAACAAACACAAACAACCACAAAGGGGAAGGCAATGGAAGAAACGACAGTATGGCTAGACGACCAAGGTAATTTCTCGAAGTTTTACAGCCAGGAAATTAGGGGGAGCTTCTGGGTGTGTAACGACTGCGGATCCACAGATCTAGATACCGATATGAATCAGGATGATGATTATTGTTCTTCCTGCCATTAATTTAAAACAACCAATGACAAGGATTTCGACCGTGATCGCAACACTCAAGCCACAACCAAAATCTTTGCAAAAGAATTTTGGGAAATTCACCCTAAAAGTTTTTGCCAGTATTGAGCATATGCAGCAAGACATCTGGCACGAATCCACAGGGATGCCAAATGTTCGAGCAGCAAAATCTTACTGTAAAGAAATCGGGGCAAGGCCATGGAAATTTTGAATCAATTTGTCAGGTTTTTTTATCCCTGAAGATTGGCACCAACACACCCAGCCGCTCTTGAGTGCTAAGACGTTGGTTTTCAAGGTAATAGCTAGAAAGCGGTTGGGATGTGTTATGGAAATTCTAAATAACTACACTCAAACAACTCAATCGATACTATAGGAGTAAAAACAATGCCATGGTTTGAAGTTGAACAACTAAAAGACCGATTTCTTGGAGCTGTCGTCAATGCAGAAAATAAAGAAACGGCCATGCTGAGATACGCTATAGAGCTAGGGTATTCGTCAACTGATGACCTGCTTAATGATGAAGACGAATCTGGGCCTCGACAGTACATCGACAACCGGCATCCGTGGGTGTGTCAGTACAGTATAGTCGAGCGGTAACACATCGATATCGTCTCTGCGTTTAGACTGGTCATGATCCTCTACAACCCGCCGCTTTAATACCTGGATAGATCTGGCCACCATGGGGATCGGAAACAACAAGTGTGTTTCCAGATTCCCGCGCTATCATATCAAGAATGCAAGCGATTTCAATAAAATCGCTTTCTTTTATTAGCTGCCTCAGCACGTCATCTATCGTGACCATCGTTGATGCAGCTAAAATTTTAATTAATATATTCCCAGGCAACTCCAATTTTCCCGGGTTGCCATGGGTGTCGATATGGTAGAATTTACCGCTATAGATTATATCTATACCTCTTTTCGAGTTTAAAACCCTTAAAGCGTCTTCGGTGGATATTTCTCTGGCACCATCTCTATATGGAGTTGTAATATTACTCGCCATCGAACTCACCATTAAGTTGTTGATGGAGTTGGCACGCAACCACAAAGTCCTGGATTCCAGCAAAATCATGCTCTTCAATATGATTTTGTCCATGATTATCACAGATCCTAAATCCAGACTCTTCCAAAACGATTTCAAACATAATATCCCCCTTTATATTCCAGTCATTCTCATAGTGGTCCCGCCCCTGCTCATTATTGGAAATTTGTAGTTAATAAAATAACCAAAAGCATCTGCGGCATGGTCCAGTCCGCCAGTTTTGTCAGGCTCCCCATTTTTATACGACTGCTGTTCTAAAGATTCGAGAAGTTGTGGGCATTTATCTGGATTTAGTCGAAATCTACGGATTCCCAACGAATTGCATATCATGCCGTTTGACGATAGAATCCTATCCCGAACAAATGGATTTCTGCTGTTGACGCAAACCGAAAACCCAGATAACTTTAGCAATGACAAATCGCTTTGACTGGCATTAGTAGTTTTTCTTGCCCCCCCGCTAGCGTCAGGGTAAATCATGATTTTATGTCCTGGAAACCGACGCTTAAGCGACTGTATCATAGTCGGAGTATCATAAATCCCTGTCAACTCATCTACTGCATGAGGATCGCCGCATCGAAGGACAAAAATAATAGCACACATTTTTGTAACATTAAAATCCATCCCGACATGGAGAGATTCACTTGGTTGAATCGTCTCAATGGAGTGATTTAATTTTCGGTCGAATTCCGGATATACAGACCCAGATTTCAGGTTGACGAACTCGCCGTCAAGGTATGCAGCTAGAATATTTGAAGCATAAATAGCTTTTAAACTATCTATATAATCAGGCTGTAGGTTGTGGCTATTACTGTACGTTGATGCTTTAATTAATTCATAGCCTGGTTTTGGGTTTTTCCCCCACATCGAATAGCAGAACCTAAAACCCTCTGGCGTAGATGCCACGGAAATAGTATTTAATCCGCCGCCAGGTATTTTTTGCCTGTTCCGAGATACGATAAGACCCCAAACCTCTGCGGCTTTCTCATGTTTTAGTCTATCAAGCTCGTCCACAAACGAAAATGCGACTTCATATCCGATGATTGAGTCCGGCCTATCCATGGACCGAAAATAAGTCCTACCAAAATACGGGGACTCTACAAAAAAAAGAGTTTTGTTTGTAGTGTGAGGGACCCCTAATAGGATCAGCTGCTCAGTAAACCTTGGGATCCCAACTACGCGACACAGATCAAAAGTTGGAAAATAAAAAGCAGTCCACAACTTTTCGTTTGGGTGGTTTGCTTTTTGAACTATAGCTTTAATAATAAGCGCAAATGTTTTTCCTGCACCAAAACCTGCGATATACGCAGGGTTCTTGGCTTTTGATGTGACAAATGCATACTGTGGTTTTGTCAACCGAATTTCTTTATTGACTATATCTGCGCTATCCATCCGTCGATTCTATTGCTACTGAGGGAGTGTCGCATGTTAAATTTACATTTATTGTTGGTTGTGCGCCCTTTCCCTCAGCCTGCCCTACTCCGGCAATAGTCAGTTTGAGCATCGTCAAAATATGATCGTTAGCTGCTTTACCACATAAATTCCCAATCTCAATCGCCTCGGCATGAGCCCCAGGGTCATCCCGATCTACTTTTGATAACGCGCGTTTTGCTATATCTGCAAGAGTAGCAGCGTTGAGTGCTCCGTCTTTAGCGGCTTTAGCCATATACATCTGCCCTTCACG
Source organism: Nitrospinota bacterium (assembly GCA_014382285.1). Lineage (GTDB taxonomy): Bacteria > Nitrospinota > Nitrospinia > Nitrospinales > VA-1 > LS-NOB. Next base: position 24,889 of record JACNKA010000089.1, read on the forward strand.
CATCATGTCAGCCAAAGAAAAAACCTTTGCTTGTTCAATAACAGTTAAATCAGCAAATTTGTCAACAACGTCAACCACCCGATTTGTAACGTCTTTTATCTTTTTCACCCGTTTAGAAAAGGTCGTACTTATGGTCGCAGCACTGACATCGTACTCTCTCGCCAGAGACCTCACGGTCTCTCCGCCGATAAGTCTATTTTCAATATCATTAATTTGATTCGGCGTTAATTTTAGTGGTCGACCTAATTTTTTGTTTTGCTTCATGATTTCACACTAAGAAAATGAC
>JACNKA010000121.1 GCA_014382285.1 Nitrospinota bacterium
TATTTGCGGAGCATTCCGTTTACAGCCATTGCTCTCTGCCCACGGAAGTTCCGCCTTTCCTGGAGAATTACCATGAACCGCGTCACCAGTCGTTCCTTATCCCTGACAAGACTGTTCAGTGCTATTCAGGGCAACCTTGAGCAACGTACTTACAGTCCGCAAACTATCAAGGCCTACCTTGGGCAGTTACGGCATTTTGTGCGGAACATAAACCTGACCAACCCACAAAATGTTTCAGGGGACGATATTAGAACTTATTTGGAAGGTCTTGTTTCGGAGGGGAAGTCAAGGTCAACGATAGATCAGGCTTATAACGCGCTCAGTTATTTTTACAAGGCGGTCTATAACCATGACCTTATTCTGGATGGATTCAAGCGGCCCCGTAAGAAAAAGTTAAAACCGGTAGTGCTGACAGTCAGTGAAGTGCGAAAAATAGCAGTATCGGCAGAGAACCTGAAACACAGGTTGATGATCGAGTTGGCCTATACAGCAGGTTTGCGTGTTTCTGAACTGGTGGCGGTCAAGGTTCAGCATGTGAGCCTTGATAAATTGATGCTGTTTGTACCGGGTCTTGGCAAGCTGGATACACGCACAACCATTTTTTCCAACAGTCTTAAAGATGCCTTGCATAGACAGATAGGCAACAAAAAACCAGGCGACTATTTATTCCCCAGTGAGCAGGGTGGAAAACTGACGACCCGTAGCGTCACCAAATTTTTTAAAGTCGCGTTGACCACTTCTGGAGTTGAAAAGCAGGTCACACCGCATTCACTGCGTCAGTCGTTCACCGCATTCATGTTGGCTAAAGGGACTGACCGTATGGCAGTGCAAACCCTGTTAGGCCGAAGAGCTCTCTAACCGGCGAGCCGCCGGTGGCAAAGTGCAATAGCTCTATTTGATTGGCAACGGGTTAACTCGGTTTGATGGACTGTTGCTATCTGCCTCCCCTGTTAGGGGGTCACTCGGCGTGGGGCTCTTGATATTCTTTACCCTTGGGAAGAGATATCACAATATTTGTTCCCTGCCCCAGGAGTCCTTCGACCCTGATTTCCCAACCGTGAAGGGAAACTATTTTTTTGCATAGGGCAAGCCCTATGCCGGTGCCTTCATATTCACCTCGTCCGTGAAGCCTTTCAAACAGTTCGAATATGCGTTTGCTGTTTTCAGGGCGGATTCCGATGCCGTTGTCTTCAACAATTATTTCCATGCAGTTGTTGCTGGAGAGTTGGCTTCTAACTTTGATGACCGGGGCGACCCCATCTTTATGAAATTTGAGGCTGTTCGATAAAATATTCTGGAAGAGCTGTTTCATCTGAAAGGCATTAGCCTTCAGAACAGGAAGCTTCCCAATTTGAATTTCGGCATGTGTGCTTGTGATCCGACTCTCAAGATCCATCAGGACATCTTCCATGATTTTATTCAAATTGGTTTTTTGAAGATGTCGGGCCTGACTGGCCACCTGTGAAAGTTGCAGGAGATCGTCTATAAAACCTCGCATTTTTTCAGAAGTCTTGATCATACGGTCAAAATAGTCTTTGCACTTGTCATCCAGGTTTTCGGAGTGACTTTTGATATAAGAACCGAATGTTGTTATTTTTCTTAATGGTTCCTGTAGTTCGTGGGAAGCGAGGGTGGCGAATTGCTCCAGTTCCTGATTACTACGTTTGAGTTCATCTGTGGAAATTTTGAGAAGATGGTTTAACCTTTCCAATTCATGGGTACGTTTCTGGACTAGATCTTCAAGGTGGTTCTGGTGCTTTTCCAGCTCTTGTCTTGCTTTTTTTTGTTCGGTGATTTCGGTGACGAATCCTTCCAGAGCCTGAAGATCTCCTGTCTCTGAAAAAACTCCCCGTCCTTGTTCCCACACCCATTTTTCCTGACCCTCGGAGCTGATAATCCGGTAAACCAGCTTGAACGGTTCTTTTTTGTTTAAACCCTTTTGAACATCTTTCCAGACTTGACCTTGATCTTCCGGGTGGATCAAGTCTGCATAAGAAAGCTTTCGGTTGTTTTCGATATCTTCATTGCGGTAACCGGTAAGATTCAGGCAATCTCCGTTGATGTATTCCATGGTCCAATTAGGGTCGTTGGCGCAACGGTAAACGAATCCGGGGAGATTACTGATCAGGGTCGACAAGGTTCGTTGGGGATTTTTAATGTCGTCATTCACATTATTTAGGTCTTGCAACAGGGAAGCCAGATGGGCCTCAATCAACTCCCTGAACTGCAGGAGAAGGTTTTCGCTTGCTTCAGGAAAAGAGTTTGCTTTGGAGTTCAAAATACAGAGTGCGCCAAATACTTTTCCATCAGGCGTGAAAATCGGGAACCCCAGGTAGGCGATCATGCCTTCTTTAAACGCCGGGGCGTTCTCCCAACCCCCAATTTGAGTGGCATCATCTATCCTGAGAGCGGCACCCGAAGTGATGACTGTTTTACAATAGGTGCTTTCATACGGTACATAGCTTTCAGAGGTAAAGGGGTTTGTGTGCGATTGATTGGTACAGACAATCTCTAAAAGAGGGGGCGTGTGCCTCGTTATGGCTACCAAGGGAACTTGAAGTATGCATCAACGGCACCCTGCCATTTTTTCAAAACCTCACTGTTTAATTCAACGGGCGGGAAAGAATCGGGAGTTGAAATCATTGAAACCCCTTTATTTTTAGCGACAGAAATACCGCAATATTATTGTCGTTAAAAATAAGACAATATTACCCAGTATGCACTACCAGTACGATAAGTGTAAATATAAATTTTTGTACACGTAACCTTTTGAAATTATTTGTGAATGATAACTTTTGGGAGGGGATTTTAGTGAGGTAGATAGTCGTATTTCATGTTGCGGCGTTGTGGGATGAAGCCGCTGTCGGTGATCAATCGCTTAATTTCTTCTTCGTCCATGCAATAGACAGTTCCTGCGGCGGCGACCACATTTTCTTCCATCATGGTACTGCCCATATCGTTGGCTCCATAATAAAGCGATACCTGCCCGATTTTTGGCCCCTGTGTCACCCATGAAGATTGCAGATTATTGAAGTTGTCGAGGAATATCCGGCTGATGGCAAGGGTTTTCAGGTATTCGAATCCGGTAACGGCTGTATTAATTCCACTGTCCCCTTGCAGTTGCGTGTTACCCGGTTGAAAGCTCCAGGCGATGAAAGCCGTGAAGCCCTGAGTTTTATCCTGTAAATTTCGCAGTCGTTCAAGATGCTCGATGCGTTCTTCGAGTGTTTCGACATGACCAAACATCATTGTGGCGGTGGTGGGGATGCCCATACCGTGTGCCCGTTCCATGACCTCCAGCCATTCATCGGACGAGCATTTTTTTGGGCTGATAATTTGGCGGACGCGGTCAACGAGAATCTCTGCCCCGCCGCCGGGTATGGAATCCAACCCCGCCTGTTTGAGCCGGATTAGCGTTTCATCCAGAGATAATTTGGATATTCGACTGGTATGGATGATCTCGGAGGGAGACAGGGCATGAAGGTGAATATCAAACTGTTGTTTGATTTTATGGAACAGGTCTTCAAAATAATCTATTTTTAAATTCTGGTGATGCCCACCCTGCAGAAGAATCTGGTTGCCACCGGCAGATACGGTTTCTCCAATTTTTTGCGCGATGGTTTCATAGGGCAGAACATAGGAGTCGGTATCAGACTCTTTGCGATAGAATGCGCAAAAAGAACAGTCGGTAACGCAGACATTGGTGTAATTGATATTCCTGTCCACGATATAGGTGACGGTTCTATCGGCCCTTTTTTTTCGGGCTAATCTGGAAGCAACGTTCCCGAGTAGCAGGATATCTGTTGTGGAAAACAGTTTTAATGCTTCATCAGGTTGAATACGTTGGCCGGCAAGCGCTTTTTCGAGGATGGGCTCAATCATGATTTTGCGATGGGTGGTATGTCGGGACACTGTTAGAGTGTGCCGTCACCGGCTCCGAAAGAAGTGGTCGTCAGGCCATCGATACCCATGTCCTTCATTTCCTCTTCCCTTGTTATGATAAAAATATGATAGCCGAACTTGCTTTTGATCGGGCCTTGCACTTCGCCTACCGGAGCCGCCATGGCGGCTTTTTCCAGTTCGGGAGAGGCGGTATTGTGCTCGAGCAACCCAAGATCTCCGCCTTTATTGCGGCTTCCGCAGGCACTGTATTTTTTAGCCAGTTTGGCAAACATTTTAAATAACATCTCGCGGTCTTTATATTCATCTTCTTTGAGATGATCGAGAAGCACGTTGGCAAGCTCTTCGGTACTTAAAACGATGTGACTGACTTGAATGGATCGTATCGACATATTGGCATCCCCGTCCCAGATAGACGTTGGTAAATGGGTTTATGTAATATGAAGACATTATACCCGCCACTCGCCTTAGAGGCAACCCACCACTAGCCGTGGAGGAAAATGCGCAAGGGCATGTTGGGCCGAGACGAATTCTTGCTTGCCAACTGAAGCTATTGCTCGTTGGCCCCGCGCCGAGCGGTTGCTTCGATGGCGTCAAGGAGAGACGCTACGGTGTATTGTTCGGGCACGATTGCTACGTTTAATCCGGCATCTTCGGCGGTTTTTTGGGTGACAGGGCCGATGCAGGCAATCTTTGCTTTTTTAATTTCCGGGAGGAGGTTTTTACCGGTTAAGGCCAAAAAGTTTTTGACGGTGGAGGAGGAAGTGAAGGTGATGATATCTATGCTACCCGCCTCGAGCCTCTTGGATAATTCATCCACTTGCGGGGTAGGCAGAATGGTCTGGTAAGCCGGAGCGACATCGACGATGGCTCCCATTTTGCGCAGTTGTTCAGGCAGAATTTCACGGGCAACGCTGGCACGCGGTAAAAGGAACCGTTGGCCTTTTATATTTTCGAAACATTCGATCAGAGATTCGGCGACAAAATTTTCAGGCACCACGTCCACACGAATTCCCAGGTCACGCACAGCCTCGGCGGTTTTGGGGCCTATGGTGTAGACTCGAAGTCCTTTCAACTCTCGAATGTCTTGGTCAATAGATTTGAGCCGCTCTGAAAAAAACCGTACTCCGTTAACGCTGGTGAATATCAGCCCCTGATATTGAGAGAGGTTGTTCAGTGCATTGTCCAGAGGGCCCCAGTCATCCGGGGCGATGGTTTCGATCACCGGGAAAAAGAAAGGTTCGGCACCCAGCTCCCGCAATCGGTCGATCATGGATTCGGCCTGGTCGCCCTTTCTTGTGACCACAATGGTTTTGCCGAATAGTGGCAGGTGTTCATACCATTCGATGACAGGTTTCAGGTTCACCACTTCTCCGATGATAGTCAGGGCCGGGGGCGAAATTTTGTCCTTCGCGGAAATTTCTACAATTGTGCCCAAGGTACCGATCCAGGTTTTCTGTCGAGCTGTCGTGCCCCATTGCACAACGGCGATGGGGGTGTCAGGGCTTTTACCGAAACGCATGAGTTTTTCGGCAATCAAAGGAAGCTTGCGCGCGCCCATGAGAAAAACCAAAGTTCCGGATCGGGCCGCTATTTTCTCCCAATCGATATGTATGTCGCCTTGCTTTTTTTCGTTGCTCCCGGTAATGATGGAAAGAGTGGAAGACAAGTCGCGGTGGGTGAGTGGGATACCGGCATAGGCCGCAACGCCGGTTACAGAGGTCACACCAGGAACAATGACAAAGGCAATGCCAGCTGCATGGACGGCTTGAATCTCTTCCCCTCCACGCCCAAACACAAAAGGGTCGCCCCCTTTCAGGCGGACGACGATTTTTTCTTCACGGGCTTTGCTGACAAGCAGATGATTGATCTGCTCTTGTTCAATGGAAGCGACGCCTTCTTTTTTCCCGACATAAATAATTTCCGTTGATTTTTGCGTGAAGCGAAGCATATCTGGATTGACGAGATGGTCATACAAGACGACATCGGCTTTTTGTAGCCAGCCTTTGCCGTTCAAGGTCAATAGACCGATGTCGCCTGGCCCGGCACCGATGAGAACCACTTTGCCTTTATTTGAGTTGGTCATAATTTGATGGTTGGTAGTTTTTGCGGCCGGTGAAACCCGGATGCTATGTTCACCCTTTCAGGCGGCCGTGAGGGCGTGAACGTGGTTGGCAAGGTCTGCGAAATCTTCGAGAGAGAGGGTTTCGCCTCTCCGGCTAAGATCAATGCCAGCCAATCGGGCTTGCCCGCTTTCCTGATTAAACAGATATTCCCAGTCTTTTAAATTGTTTTTCAGCATTTTTCGTTTATGAAAAAATGCTGAGTTCACCAGCTTGAAAAATAGTTTGGGGTTCTCAACCTGCACCTTTGGCTGGGGCAGGGGTGTTAGGCCGATGAGAGAAGAATCGATTTTAGGTTTTGGCGAAAACGCAGTGTTGGGAATTTCAAGCAAACGTTGAACCTCACAATGATACTGCACATAGACGGAGAGCGAGCCGTATTCTCGCTGGCCGGGTTTAGCTGTTAACCGGTCCACCACTTCTTTTTGTAACATCAATGTCATGGAGCGGATTTGATTCCGGTAATGGATCAATTTTTTCATGATATGGGTGGCGGCGTAATAAGGGAGATTGGAAACAATATTAAGCCCTCCTCCCAGGGAAGCGTAATCAAACTTCGCGGCATCACCTTCAATCAGTTTGAAAGACGGGATATCACCAAAACGGTTTTGCAAATCTTTTGAAAGCCGTGGGTCCAGTTCAATAGCGGTCAGGGAGTCAGCCTGGTCAATCAGGATTTGAGTGAGCACACCTTTACCCGGGCCGATTTCAACCACAGGTTCGCCGGGTTGAATGTGGGCCAATTGGATGATGTTCTGAGCGATGTTGAGGTCGATCAGGAAATTTTGTCCAAGTGGCCTCTTCCTCATTTCAAGGAGAGTGTGGATTGTGATAACCGGGTTGCCGTCCTCAAAGCCATTTTAAGATTTTCGGGGCAGGCTTTATTTCTTCCCGCAATATCGAAAGCGGTGCCATGATCTACAGAGGTTCTCAATATGGGCAGACCTAATGTAATGTTCACTCCCTGCCCGGCGGAGTCCATCTTCACCGGAATCATTCCTTGATCGTGATACATGCAGACTACGGCATCATATTTTTGCGAAACGGGTCTGCCAAACAGGGCATCAGCGGAGAAAGGACCGCTGGCCTGGATGCCTTCCGTCTGCGCGGTTTTCAGTGCCGGCAAAATGTGATCGGTTTCCTCCTTCCCGAAAATTCCTCCGTCGCCACAATGTGGGTTGAGCCCTGTCACGGCAATATTAGGAACATCGGTCACATGCTGGGCCAGCCATTCATGAGTCAGGCGAATGGTATTGAGCACCTTTTCTTCGGTAATAAGTGGCTGAACCTGCCCTAAGGGAACGTGGGTGGTGACAAGCACGACTCTCAGGTTTTTGCCCGCCATCATAAGAGCGGCCTGTTTGGAGCCTGTCAGATGAGCCAGCAACTCTGTATGCCCCGGAAACGGATAGCCTGCAAGATGCAAGCTCTTTTTATTAATGGGAGCCGTGGTTATGGCTGAGACTTCATTGCGGACGGCCAGGTCCACAGCAGCTTTGATGGCTTCATAACTGGCCCGGCCTGCTTCGGCGCAGGGTTTGCCAAGGGGGATATTTTCCGGCACGTTTTTAAGGTCGATGACATCAATGGTGCAGGTCTGGTACCAGCCTTCTTCAGGCTTGTTAATGGGGTGGATCAGAATTTCCGGGGCATATTTTTTTGCAGTTTCCTGGAGCAGGCGTGCATCACCTATGACCACCGCTCGGGCTTGAAGCGGTAACGTGTCATCCTGGAAAGCTTTGACAATGACCTCAGGCCCGATCCCTGCTGGATCCCCTATCGTTAATGCGATAATAGGTGTGGAACTCATAATTTAAACTCTAATTAAAAAACGAAAAATCCTGGGTTGAGAGAAGACTATTTCCTCAATTTACGAACTTTTGTTTTGGTTTTTTTTGACAACCCAGAGGGTCTTGGACTTGCGTCCAGGATTTTTTTATCCACATTGCTTTCGTATTCCTTGAAATTGTCTACAAACTGTTTCGCCAGCTCTCGGGCCTTTTCATCGTAGGCTTCCGGGTTTTTCCAGGTGTTTCTAGGCTGGAGAATTTCATCCGGGACTCCTTTGACCTTAAGCGGGACATGTATGCCGAAAACCGGATCTTCCTGAGTCGCCACCTTGTCCAACTCGCCTTCGAGTATAGCCTTGATCATGGCTCGGGTATATTTGATTTCGATCCGTTGTCCAACCCCATAAGGCCCCCCGGTCCATCCGGTATTCACCAGCCAACAGGATACGTTGTATTTAGCAATCTTTTCACCCAGCATATCCGCATAAACGGAAGGGTGCAGGGACATGAATGGAGCGCCAAAACAAGTGCTGAAAATAGCTGTGGGTTCACGGCTCATGCCTTTTTCGGTGCCTGCCACTTTTGCGGTGTAGCCTGAGATGAAATGATACATGGCTTGCTCAGGGCTGAGCTTGGAAACCGGAGGCATGACCCCATAGGCATCGCAGGTCAGCATGATCACGTTATCAGGGTGGCCTCCCATGCCATCGAGCACAGCATTTTGAATATGGGTGATGGGGTAACTGGCCCGGGTATTCTCTGTGAGGCTGGCATCATCCAGGTTGAGTCGACGTGTATCCAGATCCATAACCACATTCTCAAGTAGGGTGCCAAACCGGCGGGTGCAGTCATAAATTTCGGGTTCTGATTTCTGCGACAGGCGAATCACCTTGGCGTAACAGCCACCTTCAAAATTGAAAACACCTCTGTCACTCCAGCCATGTTCATCATCACCAATCAGCTTGCGCAGAGGATCAGCGGACAAGGTGGTCTTCCCGGTTCCTGAAAGCCCGAAAAATACTGCGGAGTCGCCTTTTTTGCCAATATTGGCCGAGCAATGCATGGACAACACGGACTGTTTTTGCGGCAACAGGTAGTTCAAAATAGAGAAAACGGATTTTTTGATTTCCCCTGCATAACTTGTCCCACCGATCAAAACCAACTGCTTGCCAAAATCAACGATGACGAAAACTTCCGAATTGGTTCCATCAATGGCGGGTACGGCTTTAAAACCGGGAACCTGAATGACGGTGAAAGCCGGTTCATGGGTTTCCAGTTTGATCATATCCCGTATCTGGATAAACATGTTTCTCGCGAACAGGCTGTGCCAGGCTTCTTCGGTGATGACGCGAATATGTGTCTGGTGCTTGGGGTCAGAACCGGCACAGCAATCCTGCACATAAACTTCTTTCCCCTGAAGATAAGCCAGTACTCTGGAGTACAGGGCTTCAAATTGTTCCACGGAGAAAGGTCGGTTGACTTTGCCCCACCAGATATTCTCCTGACTGGAAGGCTCTTGAACAATAAACTTATCTTTTGGCGCTCTCCCTGTATGTTCCCCCGTGCTCACGCACACAGGCCCTAGATGGGAAATGTGCCCCTCTTCATTAGCGATGATGTGTTCGTAGAGTTGGGGAGTGGATAAATTCCAGTGAATTCTTTTTAGATTTTTCAAGCCATGCGTTTCCAACCCAACTTTATGTTTCAAAACCTTTTGCGGCATGGAAGATATTCCTTTATGATATGAGGGTAATGGGTGTAAGCCTTTGAAAGGGCATAGGTTCCCTTAGTTCCTGATTCGGGTTTGTTGGGTAAGCCTCTGGTCCATGTTAAAAGTTTATCATATCTACGCAAAATGAAAACCGCTTTTTAACTCGGAAACCGGTCTTTTAGGGATTAATTATTTTAGGGTTATTAGAATGTTTCGATTATTCGGCGAAAAAAAAGAGGAACCTGAGATGAAGGTTCTGGCTCGTGAAAAAACCAGATATAACGATATTTATGTCATCCAGAATGGCGAACACCGGGAGCTTTGGTTTAAGGGCAATGGTGAATATTACCTGCAAAGCCGGGTGGACACGCAGGGACAAAACCCGCTTGCTCTGGTGTACTCGCAAATGATGATGGCTTCCCTGCTGTTTTCTCCCGAGCCTGAAAGAATGCTCATGGTGGGGTTAGGCGGAGCCGCGGTCAGCAATTGCCTCGCCCAATGGTTTCCGAATTTAAAAATAGATATTGTGGAGGTGGATGGCAAGGTGATTGATATTTCCAAAAAATATTTTTCCCTGCGTGAGTCGAGCCGCTGCCGAGTGTTTGAGGAAGACGGGAGAGTGTTCATTCAGAAGCAAAAAGGCCAGGAACCTTATGACTGGATCATTCTGGATGCGTTTAAAAGCGGGTCTATCCCCTATCATTTGAAGACCTGTGAATTTTATAAAGAAATTCGGGCGGTGCTGAGTCCTGGCGGTGTGGTGGGCTCAAATCTTTATGGCAAGGGCAACACCCTGAAACCCCGAGATATTCAAACGTTTCTTTCGGTGTTTCCTCAGATTTATTGCTTTGAAGATGATGATCAGGTTGCGACGGTGCTCATCGCGATGGATGGCGAGCGCTGGAGTGAAGAAAAAATTCGTGACAGGGCATCAACATGCCGAAAGTTGCCGGAATCTTTCTCGATGGAAGATATTGCGAAAGCATACCGGCCGGGGAAATTTCTGGAAGATTCGGTTTCAACATTTAAAGATCATTTATCGGGCAACGGTTTCCTGCACGATGTGGAGCGTGAAAATCTGCAAAGCTCCAAAGACCGTCGCTATCCCATCATTAACGTCTATTGAAAAGCAGGTTTTTAAGAGGAAAGGTCAAAGATCTGCACCTTGTCGCCATTTAAATTAGCCACTGCTAACTGGTCGTTGAAGATGGAGAGGCCCCCCACTTTTCCCAGTTGTCCGGCTCGTTTTCCGGGTTTGTGGTAAACGCTTTGAACTTCGAGTTTGTTGTTGAAGTGTACAATTTGTCCGTTCCAGAAATCGGAACCGTAAATGCCGTGCCTGGGATGCCATGCCATAAAATAAATATCGTCCACTCCCCAATCGGCTTTATCGGCTTTATGAATTATGTTGTCCTGCGCGTCAAAATGTTTCAGCAAAGATTCTGACTTGTCTCCCACCAGATATTCCCCTTTTGGAAGGCAATATATGCTGACCGGTTCGTTTAAGCTTGTCGATTGGTTTTCACCGGTAATGGTGCGGATCTCGGCACCATTGTTTTCAAAAATTATTATTCGATTATGTTCCGGATCGGCCACCCAAATATTATCCTGGCTGTCAATGGAAAGACTGAATGTCATGCCTAATTGACCCCGCCCGAACTGAAAGAGGTAGTTTCCTTCTTTATCAAACTTCTTTATCAGGCAGGTTTTTTCTTCAATGACATATATGCAGCCTCTGCTGTCAATGGCTAGATTGTTTGGGTATTGCAATTTTGCGGGCGCACTGCCCCATCCGCCAAAATGGAACTGGCAACTCCCATCGGGGGAATAGCTGTAAATACGGTGATTTTCATAACTGGCAATCACCAGGCCGCCATCCTGCTTGTGGTGAATACCTTGAGGGCTCAGGGTATGGCCGATACTCACATTGGCTATTTCTAGAATCCTGATTTCTCGAAAACTTGTCTTCAAGGAGTCTTCTGAGGGCGACAGGGGGTCGCGAAATTCCATCAGCCTGTCCAAAATATTTTTTATTCTAGAGTTTCTCTGATATTCAAACTCACAACGGTCCAGATTGATTTGCACCTCTGCGTTTTCATTTTCAATTCTTACGGAGTCTGCAATTTCTGAAATATTATACTTGGAGTTTAATTCCTCGACCTGACCGGACAGAGCAGAGAGCTTGAAGGCGTTTTCTTTGCGAGACCTTGCAGCTTCGCGGACTCTCTGATCCTGTTGCGTGCAGTGATCGTTAAAGGACTGAAAAAAATGTTGCGTCTCTGAACTTTCGTTATTAGTCAGAGATAAAAAAGCACCTGCGAGAACAAGACGATGAAGGTTGAGAAACTGGTTGATGTCCAGGCTCATGAGCATTCTACGAATCAGATTGATTTGAAATTGCACAATGGCAATATTATCGCTGATCGTAATGGGGGAAATTTTATCTTCTACCTTGGCCTGTTTCAATTGGACATCCAGGTTGTTCCGCTGGCGTAAAATTCCTTCCAATTGTTGAATGAGTTCCTGGGCTTTTCCCTGATAGGTGGTTTGGGTGTCCATCAGCTTTAAAGCGCAAGCGGCAAGCTCTTCCTTGTGCTTTGAAAACTCAATAAACTGGAACTCGTTCTGCCCCCAAACCACGGTTTCATTCCCCCCGCTTAAAGGAGAGCCTTCGGCTTTAAGGGCGTTCAGGATTCCCGAAAAGTTCAGGTTCTCGGAGTCATAAGCAATGGGAGTAAAATCTGCCAGTGTGAGATCTGTTTTTATTGCGGTTTTGCTGGATGCAGGAATTCTTAAAAGGGTGTCCAGCGAATTCAGAAATTGTTGCTCCAATTGGGGATAGGCGACCCAGTTTTCATGAAACCCGATCAGGGTTTTCAGGATATCCTCGAAAGCGGAAGTATCGCCAACCATTTTTCCTGCGAAATTTTCCAGGCTGACATTTTTCTGGCCATTGTGTGCAAGTGTTCTCAGGTTGAACCAGTGAGACTGTAATTCAAACTGCAACTGCAATTGCAGGTCCATGATTCTGCCGTTGGAATAATACTGGGTGAGGAAAGCAGATAATTTATCTTTTTCTCCTTGAGACTCTCCCAATATCTGAACCATGGACTCCTCGCTTCTTTCTTTTTCCCCAAAATATTCTTTTATGAGGCTCAGAGTTTCACCCGTTTGTCGGAGTAGAACATCGTTCAAGGATTCTAATTGTGTTTCGGGCAATTCGCTTGCAATTGAGTTACAGATAAACCGGGAAAATTGTCGGACGGTTTCCCGGTAGGAATAGATTTCGTTTCGGGTCAGCCGGTAGTATTTTTTGTCTTCCTGCTCGGCTATGTGAAGATCGTGGTTGAAATCACGAGTTCCTTCCGGGTCCTTCAGTACCTTTTTTTGTTCTTCAAGTAAAAGCTCGTTAAACTTTAAAGCCATTTTCTGCCACGATAAAAAACATTTTAATGCTTTGTCTCTGGCCTGCTTTAATTGGTCTTCAGCCCCACGGAAGGCGAGAGCATAAACGGTGTCGGCGATGGTTGCGCCCCTTTTAGACAGGTCGCTGAGTAGCAGCGAGGCTTTTATTTTAAGGTCATCGGCAAGAGGCGTTTCTTTCGGTGCCTTTTCGTTTAAAAGGGCAAAGGTTTTTTCAATCGCTGTCAGGGCTTTTGCATCATCATTCTCCTGTGCAAGAGCAAGGGCCTGGTAAAAAGTATGAGTGGGAAGTGCGCCCAAACTATCAGTCAGAGTATTCTGGGAAATCAGCGGAATCAGGTATTTGAAAATCTGTGTGTTGAAGGTGAAGCCGATGTGCAAGCAACCTTTCAAATCTATTGCCGTCAGGCAAGGGGCTTCGAAAGTCTGTTCGGAACTTGCCCCATCGATGGCGAATAAATATTGTCCAAACGGGGAAAACACTTGCACGCGTTCATTATTAAGGTCGGCGACATACAGCAGATCATTTTGGGCGACCGTCACGCAAAGGGGATACTCGAACTGACCCGGCTCGGCCCCTTTCCCCCCAAACGACATTATTTCCTGCCACTGGGGATTAAATTTGCGCACCCGGTGGTTGCCGCTGTCAGTGATAAAATAATTTCCACGGCTGTCTTTAGCAATGGAAGTGGGCAACTCAAATAAGGGAGGAGAAAGCAGGTTTGCAGGGGTTCCCTGTAGTTCTGCCAACTGTTCTTCTAATACAGTTCCTCGATCGCCTACCCAGCCCATTGATACGCCCTGGGGATCGAAAAACTGGATTCGGTGATTGTAGCGTTCCACCACAATCAGATTACCGGAAGGCTCTACCAGAATGTCATAGGGCTCGTTCAGCTCTCCTTTGCCGTCCCCACAAGTGCCAAAGGCAAGAAGCGGGGCCCCCTTCGAATCAAATTTTTGTACCCGGTGGTTCCAGCTATCGGCGACATAGATATTGCCTTCGGAATCTACTGCGATGCCTTTGGGGTATTGAAACTGACCCGGCTCCTTTCCTTTGCTGCCGAAACAATGCAGAAGGTTAGATTGAGAGTCGTAGACTTGAATGCGGTGATTGAAGTCATCGGCAAGAAGAAGATGGCCTTCACCCGAGAAACACAAGCCAGAAGGGGGAGACAACTCCTCTTCGGAACTTTCTCTGTATTTGGCGTCTAATTTTGCAGATAAAAGGCTGTCTTGAGGGGTCATGTGAAGTTTCATGCGTGGGACAACGTGTAAACCTGTCCGCATTTAATCACAAAAGTGAGGACATTACAAAGGCTCAAATTTTCAGGGAGAGAGTTCCCGGCCCTTTAATGCAATGGCGCCTCTTTAGCCAGAGGAGGAGTGTGGCTTGCATCGCCCTCTGCACCGGTCGTTGTATTTAAATCATTTCTTTCTTGCAAAAAACAAGGTGTCCACTCTTTTGAAATCATGAAACTCATCACAAGAAAGAATGGTTTCGTAAACAGCTTGTACCACTTCAGAATACTTTGTCCCTGCAGAAACATTGCCGTAATCATGCACAGCAATAACTCCACCCGGAGCTAACGATTTTGTCCAGTGGACGATATCATTTTTAGCACCTTCAAAACTATGATCTCCATCAATTAACAAGAGGCGAATGGGGTTGCTTCCCTGATCGAGCCAAATTTTGGCGGCCTCAACCGAATCCGACTCTTGAGGAATTATCCAGTCAGCAACGTTGTTTTTTGAATAAAAATCTTGAGATTTCTCGTTGATTTTGAGGTCAAATGAGTGCACCTTTTCCCTGTTTTTGGATTTGGAGGCTTTGGCAAGAATAATGCTTGAGCCTCCAAGATAGACCCCGATATTTACTATGACCCCGCAAGAAGCTCCATTTGCGGCCAATTCAAAAAGAGTTTGCTTTTCTTCTAACGAAAGCATGGTATGAGGCAGTTCAAGATTATAGCCTCCTATTTTCCAGGATTTTTCGGTTCTAGTGATCTCGATTTGATGTGGATAATAAATGCAGAACTGGTTGTCAACAATGCAGGTCCAATCGTATAATCCTATAGTATCTACAAATCTCAAAATATTATTGTAATTAAGTTTGATGGCGTCATCGGGAGAAGGGAGCCTGATATCGTAATTGGCGCAAAAAAATACCAGATCTATGTTTGCGCTTTTTAGAAACTGACCGTTTCCCGACTGGTGGAAATCAGGAGGCAACCTGTCATCGTCAAATGTGATTTCTTTTACGTTTTTTAAGTCATAATGTGGGAATTCAACTCCATTCCCTTTTAAAATGAAGAATTCTGCATCAGGGTATAATTGTGCAATCCTTCTAAAGCTTAAGAAGCTTTGATCTGTTCTGGATGAATGAATAAATAAAATTCTGTTTACGGGTTTTGACAGTGGCGGGAGTTTGTAGTCAAAAGCTAATAGAAAGTTGTTTCCATATTCTGGCTTCATCCTATCCTTCCTTTGCTTAAATCGACTTGTTGTTTCTTTTCGCGAATAAAAACAATTGATAGTCTAAAGGGAATCCAAACAATTTATATTTCCAGCGGAATTTGGCGATTTGGGCAAACAGCTTGTAGGCCCATACGAAGATGAGTTTTTTAGCCGGGTTTTCAATTCTTCCTTTGGCCCAGATTATCGTGTCGGAATCGAGGAACATGAATATATAGCTCGATATCATCGAAACCATTTGAGCTTGTTTGGGGGTGACCCAGGGGGTTTGTTTGTCATAAAGCTTCATGTGAGCCCAACCTTCCAGTTGCTGAGGTTCCTGAAAGCCAAGCTTGACGGCGGTGTCATATAACGGTGTACCGGGATAGGGCATGTAGATAAACATCTGTCCCCGGTTGCGGCTGTCATAAGCGAGAAACTTATCCAGCATGCTGATGGTAGAACTGATTTGCCCGTTTGTTTTTTCTTCCAACTCCTGATGTGTGTAGTTCAGCATGGGGATGCCCACGAGGGTAGAAAAGATGACCTTGATGCCGTATTGGCGGCACTTTTCCGCAAATTTGTAATTGTCCTCGACATCCATATCCTTATCAATAACATCAAGAGATTCCTGATCACCAGATTCGGCCCCACATAATATACTGTAAGTTTTAGAGTCTCGTAAAAGCTCCCATAGCTCGTCATCGGCTTCCGCTAACTGTTTGGCCCTCCCATCGAGATTGCCGAGTCTGAGGGTTAGCCCTCGGTCAATGATACCCTTCAGGATTGCTTTCGCCCTTTTGACATTCACAAAAAACAAGCTGTCATACAAGTTGACTCCATTGACGTTATATTTGTTCTGCAATTTTTCCAGGTCATCCAGAACCGCTTCAGGATTCAACCCAACCCATTTCCTGTCGTTAACAGTGACTTCACTACAGAACGCACAACGGTAGGGACACCCGTAACTTGAAACGTAATTGATCGTCCGGGTTCCGAACTCTGTGACGACGACGCATTTTTCTATGTCCACCAGATGATAAGGCAGCGGTGGCCAGTCATCAATCGACTCCAGCTCTCTGTTTGGGTTGATAAACGTTTGTCCGTTTTCTTTCCAGAGCACTCCCGGTATGCCTTCATAGTTTTCACCCTTTTCAATTTGCTTGACGACATCATAGAGAGCTCTTGCTCCCTGGCCCTTGATGACAATGTCTATGTAAGGGTTTTCCAGAACCTGCTCAGGGTGAACCGAGGGGTGCCAGCCACCCCATATTACTTTTATATCCTTATTCGCTTCCTTGGCGATTTTGCTGGCTTTGAGACCGCCCTCGATCTGCAGGCCCGTCATGGCGGATATTCCCAAAACCAGGCTATTCTTGGCGGATTCCCGGATCTCCTCGTAAGGATCGGGATAAAGGTTTTCAGCGATGACCTTTATGGGATAACCGTCTTTATCAAGAAACCTGGATACGCAAATCAGAGGAATAGGAAGGTCGACAGGCTTGTAATAGGGGTCGGGTCTTGGATTGAATAACAGGATTGATTTTTCCATGAAACCTTTATCGGGCGGTGTGGATGCCCCTTCCTAATAGCATATTAAGTGCAATGCAATTAGGGTCGGCATCTTATTAATCAGTGATAATAAATTTTTCGATTTGCTCGTCCGGCGCGGAACGCTTTGTCTGAATCTGGCAACGTCGGGCCAGCATTTGCGGCAACATTTTTAACGCATCCCATTTACTTTTTAACAGCACTTGTCCTTGCCCGCGATAGGTGAAGTATTTGATATCCACAAACTGATGTTTCCATATAGAAAATAGATATTTGAAGTACATACTGAGGGAATAGTTTTTGATAAAAACCCAGATGTCGTTGCGTTTACAGAGATAAACATAACGGTCGCTGTACAAGCCCACCGTAGCGGTGCCGATGTGGAACACTTTGGCTTTGGGGAGATAAACGGCTTTGAGTCCTTTTAACTGCCCTCGCATATTCAGGTCGACATCTTCCGCGAAGATAAAAAAATCTTCATCGAAAAGCCCTACCTGATTGAAGAATTCGCGCCGGTAAATTCCTGCTCCGGCGCAGGCACCGAAAATGTAGTCTTCTTCTTCATATTGTCCAATATCTTTTTCCCCTTGTCCACGGCCGCCGCCTGCCGACCAGCTATGAAAAAGATCGCCCGTGTTGTAAAAGACATCGCGGTTGTCGAGAAACATCATCTTGGTGGTGCCCATTCCGCATTCGGGATGGCGTTCCATGCCTTCATAGAGTTCCCTCAGCCAGTCGGGGGTCACCTCGATATCATTATTGAGCAATACAATATATTCTGCGTCGGAGGCTTTGATCCCCTCATTGCAGGCGATGGCAAACCCCATATTATCGGGCATTTTCAGCAGTCTTACCCAGGGGTATTGCTCTTCAATCATTTCACGGGAGCCATCGACCGAGCCATTATCGACCACAATGACTTCATGGTCATCGAAATCAAGCTGGGCTAGAGAGTCGAGGCACATGCCAACGAAACGCATTCCATTCCAATTTGGCACCACAATGCTGACTTTCAAGGGGAAATCCTTCTGGGAATCAGGGTTTGTCTCCATCTTTTCGGTAATTTTCATGGTCTTCTGAATAGGGATTTGTATAACTTTCGCTATTTGAGGTGTATTTTTCAGCAAATCTTTAGCCCCCTGATGCGAGGACTGATGTTTAAGGCATTGTTGCAAGAGTGAGTACTGTTTTTCAGGGGGAACCAATAACGCCATTCTGAACCAGGAGTTGGCCCGTATATGGGAGTAACTCTGACTCGATGCCGCAACTTCTTCAAATAATTTGTAAGCTTCTATTTGTTCTCCAGATTTTACCAGTGCGGAAGCGAACGCATAGCGCATAATGCCATTTTCAGGGTCTTTTTGTAGATAGAACTCCAGTGTTTTGTGTTCCGGCCTGAGGTCAGAATCCAGTTCAGCCAGAGTTGTCACAATTAGAGTCTGCAACCATTCCCGGCCTTTTGTGTCATCTGAATCCCAGGCTTCGGCATACAGGTTTTTAAGGCCGTCACGATCTCCCAGGTTTTGCAGGCATTCAACGCAAAACTGCCAACAGTCGTGCCGGTCGGGCTCCTTCTGCCGAATACTTTCAAAGTCTTTCAAGGCTTCGACGTAGTTTTTTTTGAACTTGTGAAGTAATCCTTGAAAAAAAATATCCTTAAAATGATAGCCGAAAAGTTTTATTTCTTCGTTGACCAAGGCCACAGCTTCATCGAATTTTTGCAGTTTGAGTTTTTGATTGCAAAGTTTTAGGCGGCTATTGGACCAGTCTGGAGCATATTTGAGGGCATTTTCAAACGCTTTTTCGGCCTGCTCGGTGTTACCCATGGAAGCATAAGTTTCCCCCATGTAATCGTAGCCTTCAGCATCTAAAGGGTTTAATTTGAGGAGTTTTCTGCACTCCTTGAGGGCAATTGCCAACTCTCCTCTTTCCTGATCAGAGCGGTCAAAACCCGGTGCATGCCATTCTGCCCGGGTGAGAGATTCCATATGGCGCATTTTTTCCTGCCAATGCAGAGACAACGGATTTCCCGGTCGGGGTTCTACAGACTCCAAACGATATACTGGAAACCGAGCCAGCATAACTTTTACCAGTTTGTAATGCAGGCCAGTGATCTCTTCCAGCCGTTCGATATCGAGATCAGTAAAACTTTTAATCAGATACTTGGGTTTGTGGCGCAAAAGTCCGCCGATGAAACTATCGTAAAATCCTTCCAGATCCGGGGTGTCCCAGGGGCCGATGGTGTGATGCAGGAAGTTGTCAGAAGCGGGCGAGCCTGTGAGATAGTAAAGTTGTGAAAAAGTCCCCCAGACAAAAATTCTCTCACCGCTTTCACCGCGCATTCTCATCAGGCGTTTGAGGATTTTCCCCAGTCGCGGCAGATACAGGTATTGGTCAAATTTTTCGTAGTGGATCAGGGTTTCAGGGGCTGTCGGACGGAGATAATAAAAGGCCATGGTTTTCAAATTCCAAGCCAGTAAAACTGCAAAACTGGCAAGAATCACTCCTGCAAGTGTTGGCTCCAGAGTCAACACGGCATTCATCCCCAAACCACAGCCTAATGAAAGCAGCCCAAATAATGGAAGATAATGGTATCTGGAAAATGCTCGCTGGAAAAAGATCATGCTGAGCAGGATCAGGGAGAAAGCGGTCAGCCAGATGTTCTGATTCTGGATGCAATACAATGTTAGAGGGATGAGACCCAGCCAAACAGGCAGAGCCTGCTTGAACAGTTTGCCAACTTCAAACAAAACACTGAAGTGCATGCTCTTGGTTCGAGTCAGTCTTAGGGTAGTGGCCATACGGGTTTTCAATTGCTTGCGTGATTGGGTGTCCCAATAGCCCATCTTCCATTCAATCAGGTTGGAAACTGCCATCACTCCTCCCGAAGCCAAAACAAACTGGATTGCGGGAAGCCCCCCGAATTGATACCAGACCAGAGGCGTCAAGGCTCCGGCGAAAAGGGCGGTGGTGCATTTGCCAAGGGTGGCGAAGCCAAAACAGAGTCCTGCAACGATCACCCATTCGGGCCCGGCTTGCAAAAAAGCCAGCCCGGAAAAGAGAAAAGGAATATAAAACTGCTCAAAATTGAAAGAGCCTGCGGTCAGGTCTGGAGAGGTGCCATAAAAGGAATAAAGCAATGCCCCGGTGAAACTGGCCCAAGGGTTATGGGTGAAACTCCACAAGGCTCCATAGACAGCCAACGAGCTGGCAAGGTGAAAGGCTGTTTGTGCATGGCGGATGCGCTGGACTCCGCCTTTTGTGGAACCATAAAGCTTGTCGAACATAAGCATTTTCCACATGGGGATGCCGATGAGTTGCAGATCTTTTTTCCATTGGAACCCTTGTGACGCAAAACGAGCCCGGTAAGTGTAGATAGCAAAATCATCGTCCAGAGGAAAATCCTGAAAAGGTCTGCGGAACAAAATTGCGGAGAGGGAAATTATGACTAAAA
Source organism: Nitrospinota bacterium (assembly GCA_014382285.1). Lineage (GTDB taxonomy): Bacteria > Nitrospinota > Nitrospinia > Nitrospinales > VA-1 > LS-NOB. The sequence goes on from JACNKA010000121.1 coordinate 20,404, forward strand.
ATGTCAGGGTCAGCAGGTCCATAATTATTTGGATGCCACTCGGTATGGTGCCAGCGTGCAATAAGTTTTGTCGGCGAGCAAAGAGTTATCTCGGCTTAACAGGCTTTTGCTGTCGGCCTCCCCCGCTAGAGGGCGGAATTCACCCGTCTTCTACTGATCGGCTGATTTTCAAGGTTTCTTTAACTCGGACTGGAGCCTCCTGAGTATAGAGAACGAGGTCCTGGGGATCAACCTTTCAATTCCCGTCTTGTGCGGAGGCATCAGGCCAGCTTGCTTTTCGTGGTGAGATTGAGGAGAATGCCTGCAACGTCTAATGAATAAGGAGATTCAAATGCAAGAAGATTTCGCAAAAGCTTTCAAGGATATAGAGAACAGGGTTGGGCTTCTCCGGAGGTTACTTTGACGTTGACCAGAATGTGAAGTCTGTTGAATCTATGGATGCGGAAACTACCCGCCCTGGATTCTGGGATGATAACGAGTCCGCTCAAAAAATTCTGCAAAAAAGGTCCGGCCTGCAACGTTCGATAGAAATCTGGAAAAATCTGGAAAAAGAAAGAGAAGATCTGGGCGTTATGCTGGAGCTTTCTGCCGAAGAGGAAGACTCTTCTATGGACGAAGAGATTCGGTCTACTTTAACCCAGATGGGTGAGCAGGTGGCTCAGGCAGAGTTGCAGGCCATGCTTTCTGAGAAAACTGATTTTAATAGCGCCTTCATAGCCATTAACTCCGGGGCCGGGGGTACAGAGTCTCAGGACTGGGCGGAAATGCTGTTGCGCATGTACCTGCGCTGGGGAGACCGCAATGGTTATAAAACAGAAGTCCTTGATACTCAGTACGGGGAAGAGGCGGGAATAAAAAGCGCGACGGTTTTATTTACGGGCGACTATGGCTTTGGGTATTTAAAAGGGGAAGTTGGAGTGCATCGTCTGGTGCGCATTTCCCCATACGATTCCAACAAAAGGCGCCACACATCGTTTGCATCGGTTTTTGTTTATCCTGAAGTTGACGATGAGATTGATGTCGAAATCAAGGAAGAAGACTTGAAGACAGATGTTTATCGCGCTTCAGGGCCAGGAGGGCAGGGGGTGAATACGACCGATTCGGCGGTCCGGTTGACGCATGTCCCGTCTGGCATTGTCGTCCAATGCCAAAATGAGCGGTCACAACATAAAAATAAGGCATCGGCCCTTAAAGTCCTGAAAGCTCGTCTTTATGAGCGGGAACAGGAAAAACTGGGTGAAGAAAAAAAGGAAATGGAAAAACAAAAAAAGAAGATCGAGTGGGGCAGTCAGATTCGTTCTTACGTTCTGCATCCTTACCAGTTGATCAAGGATCTGCGGACGGGTGTGGAATCGGGCAATGTGGAGGCGGTGCTGGATGGAGATTTGCAACCGTTTATCCAGGCCTTTTTGCGTTTTGACAAAACCGGTGTGGAGGAAGGAAAGGAATGAAATCGGCAATCCAACCCTCCTTGATCAATGACCCGTTCGGAGACCCCGGACTGCTGGTGCAGTTTCTTCTGCAAAAACGGGCACTGTTGTTTGATCTTGGAGATTTGTCCGCCGTGTCGAACGGGAATCTTCTTAAGGTTTCCCATGTTTTTGTCAGCCACACCCATATTGATCACTTTATTGGTTTCGACCGATTATTGAGAACACTTTTTGGTCGGGAAAAAACTCTGACCATTTATGGCCCAAAAAATATTATCCAGAATGTGGCAGGCAAACTGGCCGGGTTCACCTGGAACCTGGTTGAACTGTATGACGAATCGCTCACTATCGAAGTGGTTGAAGTGCGCGAAAGCGGACTACTGAAAGGCACCTTCCGGGCGATTGACCGGTTTCAACTCTGCGATGAAAGGCAAGAGCCTTTTGTCGATGGGTTGATCGTGGATGACCCCGCCTTCTCTGTACGTACGGCGATACTGGAGCATCGAGTACCCTGTTTGGGGTTTGCATTGGAAGAGAAACCACACGCCAATATTGATAAAGACAAGTTAGCGTCCATGAAGGCCGAACCAGGGCCCTGGCTGAATGAATTGAAGAAAAGTGTATTGCGAGGTGAAGCGGAAACCTCACTCATAACTGTTCCATTTAAGGAAGCTGACAGTTCTCATACGGCAGACATTCCTCTGGGTCAGCTCAAGAACGATCTGGTAGAGGTTTTTCCGGGACAAAAAATCGGCTATGTGGTGGATACCGTTTTTAACGATCGAAACAGGGAGAAGATTGTAGGATTAGTGGATTCCGCAGATATTTTCTTTTGCGAATCACCCTTTCTGGCCGATGAGGAAGAACGGGGCCGAGAGCGTTGCCACCTCACATCCCGCCAGGCGGGAATTTTGGCCCGTGAGGCGGGTGTCAAACAACTGCAGGTCTTTCATTTTTCATCCCGACATAAGGGTTGCCGGGAGCAGTTTTATAATGAGGCTCAGGAAGCTTTTCAAGGATAAGAGAAGCAGATAATGAAGATTACAGAAAAAACCGCCAAAATGTTCCTGGTAGTGTTCGCCATATTAGGGTTCAACTATGGCGTGAGCTTTCAGCAGTTCCTTCATTTTGACTGGACCGACCCGAGAGGATTGGGCGACTCGGTAAGTTACCTCGCCATGTCAAACGGCGATGCTGATATTGCCTCGATTCACCGCTATCGTATCATCATTCCTTTTCTTGCAGACCTCGTTCGAGATGTAATCCGCCCCTTGATTTCTTCTGAGCATTTGCATGCGATTGATGCGCTCAGTTTCTATATCGTCAATTATTTCATTACAAGCCTTGCCGGTTTATTTTTATATCTCTTTCTTGTCGAGTTGAAGTTTAAACCCGAGCGGTCTTTGATGGGAGTATTTATATTTTTGGGGAGCCGAATTACAATTCTCTCAACAGGAGCCCCGGTTGTGGACTCCCTGTACTATCTGGCAATCATTGTCATCGTCTACTTTTGTTTGACTCAGCGTTCAATGTTGCTCTGCTTGCTGGCGCCACTCCTAATTCTCACTAAAGAGACAACGGTGCCGTTTTTATTTCTTCCACTTTTGCTCAAGACAATTAACCGCAAACTTATTCTTCTATCTTTGTCAGTGTCTTTTGCCATTCTCTTTTGGGTGAGGAGTTTAGTCACCGCTGCTTTACCTAATGCCGTCAATTCAGAGGATCCAATACTTGTTACGATCGGAAACCATCTTTCATCAGGATTGGAAAACCTCAGCCAAAGTTATTTCTCTTTAACAGGTTGGCATGATCTGTTTTCTCCGTTCTCGGTGTTCTGGGTGATTGCCTTATTTGGGGCGTGGCTGGAGTACAAAAAGATCGATACCTATTATGAAATTCCACGTTTTCTCCTTTGGATCATTCCCATAACATTGGGGTTTACTGTTTTAAGCTCTAATTCCGGGCGTATGTTGCATAGCTTATTTCCTGTTGTGATTCCTTATGCGTTGATCGGTATTGACTACGTGTTGTCCCGCAAACAGGTGGGGAGTTGAACTACCTGTTTGATGGGTAGTCGGTCCTTTGATATACGGTGACCTTGTCGCTGGAAGAGGGTGAGCGAAACTCGTGTATCTGGATGTCGTAGGTGTTGTTCACCCATATGGCTGGTGCGTCCAACTCGATTCGAGTGTATGCGTTGGACTGAAGGACTTCTTTGACGTTCCTGGCTTCGGGGGAAAGATTTTCTGGTTCCTCGAAGATGCGGTCTTTGCCTCGAAGCACGATCCAGTCGGGTGGGTGCTGCTGGCTGAGATCCTGATTTGAGATCATTTTCATCCCCGTATAAAATGCCAGCGACTCGAACTCGCTATCGATATAACAGGAGTCGCCGGGTTTTCCATGTGTTTTGAAAAACTCCACCACAGCATCAAGAGGCCCTCGGTAAACATGGCTGATTTCGTATAAATAGTCGAAGTAAACAGACTTGATTTTGACCTCTCTTATTAAGCTGGCATAGACATTTTGTAGATAAGGGCTTTGCTGGAACCATTCGGGACGATCTTTGACCAGTGCCTTCAATGGAAAAAGAGGGCCGACATGAACTAGGTTAGTGGTTATGAGAAGTG
>JACNKA010000142.1 GCA_014382285.1 Nitrospinota bacterium
ACTTTGTGTCTCTCATGGGTGTCCGGCAGAAATTTGTGTTATTTTTTAATTTATGAAAAGATTTTCTTTACTCAGACAGATTTCTTTAATTCTCTGGATTTTCTTTGCGGGAGGGGCAGACCCTGCATTCGCGGATGTGGACGAAGCATTTTTGCAATCCGTTCTTGAGGGGGATCTTAAAGAGGCAGAGTCTCTGCTTGAGCGGGGTGCGGATATTGAAATCCGTACTAAAAAAGGAAGCACGGCTTTGATCGTTGCCGCAGCCCAGAGGCATACTTCCCTGCTGGAACTTTTGTTAAAGCGTGGTGCCAGGGTTAATGCCCGGAACCGCTACGATGATACGGCTTTGCTATTGTGTGCCACGGTGGGTGATGTGAGGTGTATGGAGTTGCTCATTGCCAGGGGAGGTGATGTCAACGCAAAAAATATGCTTGGTTGGAGCCCTCTTTCCAGAGCCGTAAGATATGGTCATTTGCCGGCACTCAGGTTACTGGTCGAACACGGAGCTAAAGTCGATATTAGCCTGAAAGATGGCTCCACTCCACTGATCATTGCCGCGACAGAACAACATTCCGGAGCGGTTCACTTTTTGTTGCAAAATGGGGCAGACCCGAATGCGCAAAATCTGGAGGGAATCAGCGCAATATTGTTGGCGGTCTTGACGGGTCGGGCGGATATTATTCGCGCCTTGGTTGCGGGAGGAGCGGATCTGAAAACCCGCAACTCCTTTGGGGATTCTCTGTTGTTTCTTGCCGTTGAAAGAGGTTTGGTGGATGCTATCAAGGTGTTGCTGGAGTTAGGAGTGGATGTGGAATCCCGGAGTGCCAGAGGTTGGACCGCTCTGATGAGGGCCGCAAAATATGGACGGGTTCTTTCGGCCAGGGTTTTGATCTCCAGTGATGCTGATGTGAACGGGGCCAGTAGAAATGGCGCAACGCCTCTTATGATTGCGGCCGAACGAGGTGAAATAGAAATGGTCCGGCTTTTGATCGAACATCAGGGGGACATAAACGCTAAAAGCCATAATGGTGCCACTGCATTAATCAGCGCCTCTGCCGGTGGGCATGAAGAGATCGTGGAACTCCTCCTCCAGCGAGGGGCGAAACAGGATGCCACGATTGCCAATGGTTCAACATCTTTAATGGTTGCGGCTGAACGAGGTTATTTGTCTGCGGTTGAAGTTCTACTTCGTTATGGGGCTAATATCCAGACACGTAGTAAAAGAGGATGGACAGCCCTTATGGTAGCGGCGGCAGGGGGGCATGCACAAATCACCCAACTCCTTCTGGAGAACGGGGCCAGCACAGAACCGATGAGCAAAAACGGGTGGACTGCCCTCAAGGTTGCAATTAAATTAGAAAGGTTTGCAGTCGCTCAGCAGCTTAAACGGGCGGGAGCCAAAGAATAGGGCCGATCAGTTTTTCTGCAGCAGGTCGCTCTGAATGCTTTTAAGAAGGCCGATATTATGAGTATGTCCTGACTTGCAGGCCTTGATACGGCCACGTATGGGTTTCCCCAGCAAATAGAAATCCCCAAGAATATCCAGAATTTTATGACGGGGGAACTCGTCCTTAAAGCGGAGTTTGGTGTTCAAAACTTTTTTATCGCCAAGCAGAATGAAGTTGTCAAGTTTGCCTCCAGACGCATAACCCATCTTGGTCAATTGCGCCATTTCTTCCATGAAGCCAAAGGTTCTTGCCGGGGCAATTTCCTTTTTAAAACTTTCATTCCCCTTGAACTCAAACGTGTAGTCCTGGATGCCAATGGGTTCTGGATAGTCCATGTGGTAGCTGACGCTGAAACTCTCGCTGGGTTCAATGGAGATATAAGAACCGCCTTGCTCCTTATGACCAAAAGTGTAATTTTTGTCGATCACAATTTCTTCATAAAAACCATCCTGGTCTTCGAACTCTCCATCTTCTATCAAGTCACAAAAATCTTTTGCGGAACCATCCATCACCGGTGCCTCATCGCCGATTTTAATGAGCAGATTGGTGATTCTGTACATGTGAAGAACTGCCATAATATGCTCTATGATTCCCACCGAGGCCGGGCCTCTCTGCAAGCGAGTGGCGTAATCTGTAGACTGAACATTTTCCAACCTGGCGGGAATAGTCTTGCCTGTGGAAATGTCCCCAAATATAATTCCGCTGCCAGGCGGCATGGGTTGCAGAATCAATCCGGTTTTAATGCCCGAGTGCAAACCGCTACCGCATAAGACCACACTGCGTTTCAGGGTGCGTTGGGGGTGACGGTATTCATTGTTGGTTTTTTCAAGATCAGGTATCTCAATGGAATGGCGCGCCATCTTTTCATTAAGTAGTTTTTTTTCAGTGCTCAGGGCTTTGCAGGTTTTTTCGATATCCCAGTTATTGCGTTTGAGATGGTGAATGATGAAATGCTTTTCCCAAATCAGTTCCGCCTCCTGGAGGGAGCCGGGCTGATCAATATCTGTGATTTCTATTATGGGTTCCCAGATTTCCGACGGTAGATCCTGGGCTGTTATCTTTTTCTGGTCAGCGCTGGTAAGAATTAATTTGTTTAGTACGGTTCTCAGCTCCTTCACATTTCCGGGCCAGGTATAACGGCATAGAGCGTCCAGTGCATCCTCACCTATTTCGGGAACAGAAGTATTCTGCTTTTGCCGAATTTCATTCAGATAACCTTTTGCCATAGTGGGGATGCTCAAGGCGTAATTGCGCAAAGCTGGAACAAATAAAGTGGTGTTTTTGAACGCATCCAACAATGCCGGATGAAACTGGCCTTTTGCGACCAGGGACTCCAAATCTTTGGTGGATGAAGCAAAAATCCGGATAGGCATCAATTCTAAATGGGAGTCATTCGACTGAGAACTGTTGGTGTGCAGGACTTCCGCGAGTTTTTCCTGCAGACCTTTGCTCAACGATTCGATATTGCTGAGATAGATCACTTTTTCCTCGCCATCCAGGCTGGAAGCAGTGGTGTTTTTTAATGCTTTTCGTGGTCGCTTAAAAAGCTGGGCGTGAATGGACCTTGCCTGGCGAAACGAACAGTTTATTTTGACGAAGGGGCGGTCGCTCTTACTGCTCTGTCCATGGATGGCCTGGGCGATGAACTCTTTACCTGTGCCGCTCTCTCCATGCACTAAAACCGGTTTCATATGACAGGAAAATTCTTTCACTGCCTTTTTCACTTCCACCATGGACTCAAAGCAAAGAGGGAGCTCTTTGGAGGAATGCATCAGTTTCTCCTCAATCCTGGATGCTGAACGTCTATTGCTCAACACGTCTGCGATTGACTGGGTGATCCTATCCAGCGAAAAAGGTTTTTCTATGAAGTCCTGGGCTCCCAGTTTGGTTGCTTTGACAGCCGTGTCAATGGTGCCGTGACCGGACATAATCAGGACTTCAATTTCAGGATGATAAGCTTTAACCGTTTTTAAAACTTCAATTCCATCCATTCCGGGTAGCCAGATATCCAGCAAAACCAAGTCAGGAGGATCTGTTTGGATGATTTCCAATGCTTCAATGCCATCCCCTGTCTTGGCAACTTCATAACCTTCATCCGCAAGAATTTCGGTCAATGAGTGGACAATGTTTTTTTCATCGTCAACGATGAGAATACGCGCTTTGGGCATAAGGGTTACCTGGTGACGGAGGCTTCAGGTCGTGGGTGTAGCACTAGCCAGCCGTGAATATTCGAGATAATAGATTTTATGGCCGGCATTGATAAAGTTTTTTTCATATTTGGTTTTGGGCAGATCCACACGACTTTCCAGAAAACCTGACCCTGGATCCTGATTTTGAAACAGAGGTTCAGAATTAAAGTATTCCAGCATTTCAATGGCGTAAGACTCGCTATCGGTCGCCAAGTGAATTTGCCCTTCAGGGGCTAATTTTTGTCCTATCAGTTTAACAAAGTCAGGCTTGATCAATCTTCTTTTAATATGTCTTTTTTTAGGCCAAGGGTCGGGGAAGTTGATATAAACGGTTTCCAGTTCGCCATCCTTGAACAGAAGAGGAACTTTAAAACGCACGTCTCCGTAGGCCATCCGGATATTTTCCAACTGCAGTTTTTTTATCCGCGTCATTAATTTGCGAATGCCCTTATGGTAAAAATCCATGCCGATGAAATTACTTCTGGGTTCTTGAGCCGACATCTCAATCAGGAAACTGCCCATTCCAAAGCCGATCTCCAGCTTCAGCGGGTGACTGTTTCCGAATTGGGTTTGCCAATCGGGCCACTTGTCAACATCAAGAAAATACGGGTCTTCTTCTTCAATTTGAGCAAAAGTTATAAGGGCCATTAAGCGGATGCAGAGTCGCCCTCTTCAGGGTTGTCATGAATAGTGGTCACTTCTAATACTTCAAACTCCATTTTACCGTCAGGAAGTGAAATGATGATTTCATCGCCTTTCTGTTTACCCACCATGGCTCTTCCTACCGGTGAGGCAGCGGAGAGTTTGCCCAAATCAGGGTCGACCTCCTCAGGAAAAACCAAATAGTACAGTCTCTCTTCACCGTCATCTAAATTTTTTAGCTTCAACGTGCTCCCGAGCCCGGAACGGTCTTTCGGAATCTGGTTGACGTTGATGGACATGATGTCACTGATGCGCTTTTGTAAAAGAGAAACCCGCGACTCAAGAAACATTTGTCGTTCCTTTGCCGCTTTAAATTCTGCGTTCTCACTCAGGTCTCCATGTTCCCGGGCTGTTAAAATAGCTTTGGGAATATCCACCTGCAGTTCTCTTTGTGAGCCTGCTAAATCTGCGTCCAACTTATCCAAAATGGGAAGTCGCTTCATTGCGAGTTCATCTCCCTGATTTAAAAATAATGATTAATTCGGTTAATTGCCTGGATGGATGAAGGATGATGCTCATCAACCTGCACCTTTAAGAACTAAACCCAGAAGTCATGCATGGCTAAGGCTGGCTAATTGGTTAATCGGGGAAACCAGTTGTTGGGAAATCCTAAAGAGTTTAAATGTTAAGCCTTACACGTTTTCTAGTGCGTCATTGTAGGGGGTGAGTCATTATCGGTCAACATAAATTTATGGTTTATGAACCTCAGAGTTGATCGCCCCTGCTATTCTATAAATGCTTGACGAATAAGGGAATAAGTGGATAATGTTTACATTAGTCAAATTAGGCAATTCGTACAACGGGACATTACTACTAGGGCTCTAAAATTAACTCAGATGTGACTCCGTGAAAGAAAAACTCCTGAAGTTGCTGGAAACTAAAGGGGATCTTCCTCCTTTATCCGACGTCCTCATTAACCTGGAAAGTCGGATCAATAACCCCGAAACAGATATTGAAGAAATATCGAACCTGATTAAAACGGAACCGGTTCTGTCGGGGCGTTTAATCAAGCTTTCCAATAGCTTTTTTTTTGGGGGTGGGCGCGATGAGGTTCTTGACCTGGACTCGGCCATCATGCGGCTGGGGCTCAAAATGGTTCTCGATTTAGCCTACACCCTTGAATTACCTAAAACGTTTAAAAAACCCAAGTCTTTCAATCACATGGAGTTCTGGAAACACTCTCTGGGCGTGGCTTATTTGTCCAAAGCCCTTGTTTTGAATGCGGGAGGGAGCAAGGAAGAATTGGAATCCAGCTACCTCTCCGGGTTGATGCACGATGTGGGAATTCTGGTTTTTGATTATTTAATCCCTGATGAGTACGAAGCATTTTTAAAAAACCTTGGTGACGCAGAAAAAAGCTTGGATGAAATGGAGTTAGAGATCTTTGGCATTTCTCATCCTGAGTTGGGAGCCCGGTTTGTTGAAAAATGGTGGCCCGTTTCAAAGCAAGTTGTGTCATCGATCAGGAGACACCACGGTCCATTGTCAGTCAGCACAACTTCTCCCGGAATTTCCCGGTTCATAAACTGCGCCAACCAGATTGCCAATAATCACGAGATTTGTAATGGGGTGACTCCTTACACGCATTCTATGAGTTCTAACTTGCTGAAAGTATTGAATTTGTCTGATAGGGAGCTGGAAGTTTTTGTGGCAAACACCCAGGAGGGGGTGGCCGAGGCTGAATCGATTTTAATGGGATAACATTAAGATAAACAAATATTTACATTTCCTTTTGGAATGCTATAATAATCGGCTAAACCAAAAACGCTTGAAAAACCAATTAGTTGGTTAATACATATGTCTATGTTCAATGTGAAATTTCATGGAGTCAGGGGGTCTATTCCAAGCCCTCTGGGCAATGAAGAGGTTGAAGAAAAGCTGGTACGGGCTTTTCAGGGTGCCCAGCCTGAAAATCTGGCCAATGACGACTCCATTAAATCATTCGTGCAGAGCTTGCCCCATGAGGTTCGTGGCACGTTTGGCGGCAACTCTTCCTGCGTGTCCATGCAGGTGGGTGACGAATGGTTGATCTTCGATGCCGGGTCTGGAATCCGTATGCTGGGTCAGGATCTGATGGCGACCGAGTTTGGTCGCGGGCAGGGCAAGGCAAACCTTTTCTTTTCGCACACTCATTGGGACCATATTCTGGGAATCCCATTTTTTGTGCCCTTTTATATCAAGGGCAATCAGTTTACAGTTCATAGTCCCCTGCCGGATATCAAAGAACGTCTGGAAGGTCAGCAAAAGTCCGAGTACTTTCCTATCCCTTTCAGCATTTATGCTTCAGATATTGATTTTGTTGTTCTGGAAGATAAGACGGAACTTAAGATCGGGGATATGACGATCACCTGGAAGGGGATGTATCACCCCGGTCAATGTTTTGCATACAGGGTGGACTACAAAGGCAAGTCTGTGGTCTACGCCACCGATGCGGAATACAAAAAACTGGGTTCTTCAGATTTAAAACCCGCTGTTGAATTTTTCCGCGATGCAGATTTGTTGATCTTCGATTCCATGTATACCTTCAGCGAAGGCCTCGAAAAAGAAGACTGGGGGCATAGCTCCACGTTTATCGGGGTCGATCTGGCTGTCGAGGCCAATGTGAAGCAGATCGCATTTTTTCATCATGAACCCACCTATAGCGATTTCAAACTGATGGATATTTTCCGCCAGACGGAAAAATACCTCAAACTCGTCGCTCCCAAGCACGACCTGAAAATGTTCCTATCCTACGAAGGCCTGTCAGTAGATCTGTTAGACTAAACCTTCCCAAGGTCTCGCAATAACGGCGCAAAACTTTTCTGATAGACATCGTGGTCTTTCCAGTTGCGAAAGTCACCGATATGACGTTCCCGTTTCACATCACTGCACCATTGCTCTGTCGTGTCCATGATCGAGTCATCGAGGCGGATGGGGAACAGCACGTTCTTTTTACCCGTTTCCTCTTCCGTAGCCATTGCCTCATTGGCTTCCTTTCTCACCCACGCGCTGGAGATTGAGTTCTCGGAAAATATCAGCAACAGTTTTTCATGCACCCGGATTGCCTTGTCAAGGGTGGGGCTGATCTCGTCACCTATTTTTAAATTCTCCGGCGCATACCAGCAACGAATCCCTTTAGCTTGCAGATCGGCGTAAAGCCGTTGAGCGAATTCTTCATCTTTGGCAGAGTGACTGATGAAACAGGAATAAAACTGGAGGGGTTCCAGAGAATTCAGCAGGCTGGGCAGATATTCAATAAATTGATCCGGCAAGCCGCAATCGCGCAAAAACTTCTCCGGCAGGTTTTTCGATTGCATTAAAGTCTGATGATCGACAATCGAGGGTCCATTGGATCGTAGTCTGCGCAATCCTTTAACTTCTGATAGGTCAATGTCTGCAAAAATAGTTTCAGAAATAACGGCAAGAACGAGGTTTGCATCTGTAAGTATAGCCTTGGTAAGTATAGTCTTTCGGAGCTTCGATTCAACAAGGTTCGCTCTTTTAAGGTTTGCACCGCTAAGATCAGCCTCCTCAAAGTTTGCTCCGCAAAGATTTGAGTCGATAAGTTCTGCTCCCATTAGTTTTGACCGAGAGAGGTTCGCCCCAGTAAGGTCTGTTTCACGGAGGTTCGCCCTAATTAATTTTGCCCTTCTGAGATTTGATACAGTAAGGTTTGACCGGAATATATATAGGACCCAGTTAGGTTTGCCTCGGTGAGGTTTGCTCTGCAGAGGTTTGCCCCGCTTAGGTTGGCCCCGGTGAGGTTCGTTCCAAGAAGGTCTGCTAGGGAAAGTTTTGCCTTGGCTAGATTTATTCCACGAAGGTTCCCGTTGCGAAGCCCTAGTTCTATTAAGTCAGGTGTGACTTCAGGGTTTACCTCCCGCCATTTGTTCCAGACTTGAACGCCCTGCTCAAGAATTTTTACGTGTTCGGGGTTTGCCATGAGTCATCCTATTTCTTGATCGTCATCGCGAGCCGCATAGCGGCGTGGCGATCCAGGTTTGTGATTATTTCATGTGATTTAATACTCTGCGAGAATAAGTCCAGAAAAACCTGGATTGCTTCGCTACGCTCGCAATGACGAAATTGATAGATTCAATCGTACATACTAATCACCACTTTATTTTCTTTTGAGGCCGATTCCAAAGCCTGTTGGGTGTCGTTCAACGACCGGGTGGAGGTGATCAGTTGCTTGAGTTTTTCGTAATGCGCTTGCAATATCTCCGGCTATTCACTTCTTTTGTTTTTGTTTCCACAATATGAGCCAGTGTTGCAGGAGTTTGATGGGTTGGGTGCCGCGAAATTTTCGGCGTTTGATTTTGGGGGTCATGTCGTGCTGGAGCTTGGCGATAACGGTGGCGCCCACTGCTTCTTCCAGTACTACGCCGCGTTGGGCGTGCTCGAGTTTTTTCGATTCGCAGACACCTCGAAACGCCACCACCATGCGGCAGTCCAGAGGTCGGTCTTCATACACTTCGCAGGCGCCTTCTTCACTGAGAAACGGGCAGGGTTGGTTGATGACCAGTCTATGCCAGTCCACCTGATCCAGGTTTTTGCCTGCCTTAAGAACTTCGTCCACCTTGTTGATGGTTCTTTGCGAACGTTCCAACACGGCATTGAGGTCAACACCGTTTTCCTCGGCATTTTTTACGATGCCATCCCATTCCAGTTGTGTGCAGGACACACCTGTATGGCAACAATGGGCGCAGCCCCGATGACATTGCAGCGGCGGCACGCCTTCGTTATAAACTTTTTTCAGGTGTTGCCAGAACACGCTGAGAGGCGATGTTTTTTCGTCGCGGGCTTCCCCTTCTGAGGCCTCCACCAGATATTCGTAGGCTTGCTGGATCTGGTGTTCAGAAAACTTGTGCTTGAGAAATCCGCCTAGTTCATCGGTATTGGTCATACCGTAGATGAACATTCCATTTCGATCGGTCTTGAGGGACATAGAAGAAGGCGTTTATTTTTTCGATTTAGCGACAAACTTCATCTGCAATTCATAGACGAGTTGTTCCAGCAGTTTAGCTTCTTCTTCAGTGAGATTGCCCTGGGTTTTTTCTCTCAACATGATCAGCATGTCAATAGTCTGCTGCACGGCGGGCAGATTGGTTTCGGTTTTCCCGGTTTCAGGGTCGGCGATGTCGCCCAGATGATAAAAGGCCGATGAGGTCAGCGACATGATAAAGGTGGAAAAGTCGATCTGGAACGGTTGTTGCGCTTGCCCCTGCGCAGGTTCGGTTTTTTGCGATTCTGTCTGGGTATCATGGTTCTGAGCTTCGTCCTCAGAAAGTTGTGAGGAACGGCTGTCCTTAAAAACGAATCCTTCTCCTTCTATTTCTTCATCACTCATGGCACACCTTTAAATTATATTGTTAAGAGTCCTCTTCCTCATCCCCCATCAGTAGGGGAACCGAGAAACCCAATACGATCATGATCAATCCCAGCATGAGGGCGAGATAACCTTTTCCTTCAATAAACTCCATATAAGTTTTCCCCGCCAGCGGCCATTGCCGGACGATTCCCACCACGACAAAAATTCCACCCAGCACGAATAGAAGTTTTTTCATGCAATGGGAGCTTTGTTCATGGGCATTCAATTCTTCTGGCATCGGAGTATGGGGTTGTTCTTGTTGAATAACAGGCTAGTTCGATTATTTGAAGATCACCGCCTGGGGCAGGGCATAACCCTTTTGGATGGTAGCAAAAGCCCCATTTCATGTCAAAATATTAGTCGCTTGTTGTTGGATCGTTCTGCTAAGATTGATCCATGAAACCTTATGCTTTGTTATTTTTAGGTTTGTTATTGGCCGGGTGTTCCCCCAGTCGCATGGCAGTTCAGGCTTCCCTGTCTCTTGTCGGAAGCCAGATCATGGCTATGCAGGAAGAAAGGGACCCGGAACTTGCCGAACAAGCCATCCCGGCTAATTTAAAAATGCTGGAAGGCCTGCTCAAGCAGGACCCCGACAATACTTGGATACTGGAAAACCTCGCCGAAGGTTTTTGCGGTTACGCTTTCAGCTTTCTGGAAGATACAGAACCGGATCGCGCGTCTTCGTTATATGAAAGGGGTAAGGATTATGCCCTGCGTGCGACTATTATCAGGACGGGCAGGGAAAAATGGCAAAACCTCTCTTTAGACGAGTGGTCCCTTGCTCTTAGTGAAGTTCAGGCTTCACATCAGCCGGCTTTGTTCTGGCTGGGGCAATGCTGGGGAAGTTGGTTGATGCAGAACCTGGACTCGGTCGAGGCTTTTGCCGATATTCCCCGGTTGGAAAAACTGATGAATAAAGTCCATGACTTGAATCCCTCTTTTCATTACGCTGGGCCGCATTTGTTTCTGGGTGCTTTTTATGGTGGGCGCAGTAAAATGCTCGGTGGCAACCCGGAAAAATCTCGTCACCATTTTGAAAAGGCGTTGGCGTTAACCGAGAATAAATATTTGCTGGCGCGTTACCTTTTTGCCAAAACCTATGCGGTGCAGAATCAGAATAGGGAGTTGTTTGAGTCGCAGTTGCAGGCGGTTTTGCAGGCTTCGCCTGATCTTTTTCCCGAACAACGTCTGGCCAATCAAGTGGCCCGCCAAAAAGCCACTAAACTTCTAGAGCAAATTGATGAACTATTTTAATTTCATAAATCGACTCCTGGTTTTGCTGGTTGTGTTATTTGCCGGCATTGGGGTGAGCCCGGTCGAGGCCGATAAAAAACATATCATCAAGTTTGCCACGCTGGCTCCCGAAGGTTCTTCGTGGATGAAATCGATGCACAAGCTTTCTGATAAAGTCAAAAAAGCTACTGACGGCAATGTTGCGTTTCAGTTCTATCCCGGAGGTGTGTCTGGAGATGAAATAGACGTAATTCGTAAGATGCGGATCGGTCAGTTGCACGGTGCCGGTTTTACCGGAGTAGGGCTAGGTCAGGTTCTGCCAGAGGTGAGGGTTCTCGACCTTCCTTTCCTGTTTGATAGTGATGAGGAGATCCAGCACGTATACAGCAAAATGAATGGCTATTTCAAAGACCGGTATGAAGAGAAGGGTTATGTTTTATTGGGTTGGGTTCCGGTAGGGTGGGTGCATTTTTTTTCCCAACAACCCATTCGTTCGGTGGACGATCTGCGCCAGTCCAAGCCCTGGATGTGGGAGGGTGACCCGTTGGTGGAGCAGGTTTATAAGGGACTGGGCGTTCAACCGATTCCTCTTTCCATCACTGATGTACTGCTCTCTTTGCAAACAGGTATGGTGAATACGGTTTATGCGTCTACGCAGGGGGCTTTGGCTTTGCAATGGTTCACTAAAGTGAAGCATGTTACCCGACTGCGAATGGGCTATGCGACAGGCGGGGTTTTAATTTCTAAAAATAAATTCGACAAGCTTCCTCAACCCTATCAGGATGCAGTGAGAAAAATTGGAGCCGAGTGTTTGCAGGAACTGGTTCATCTCATTCAGGAAGACAACCTGAAAGCGCATAAGGTGTTAGAGGAAAATGATGTGAAGTGGGTGGCGCTTCCTGATGAGAAAGAAAAGGCCCGGTTTCGGGAAGCGGGGGCCATCGCACGCAAAAACCTGGCAGGAAAAAAATTCCCCGCAGAACTCCTCGATCAAGTGCTCAACCACCTGGCCACTAGGCGTGGTACCACAAGTAGCCGTGATGACCTTCCTTAACCTTCGTGCCCCGTAGGGGTAAATAGCTCTTGCTCATTATCTCAAGGTGTAGCCGGATCATTCGAAAAAAGTTTTGATTGTAGCCTGTTTTTTAAGATCATCTATATAAGACGCCACCACTTTTTTGGCTTCTTCCATAAATAGATGCTTTTGGATGGCCTTTTCCAACTCTTCAAAAGGTGCCTGTTCTGAGGGGCGTTTTTCGATGAGCTTGATGATGTGGAATCCGAACCGGGTTTCTACTTTCCCACTGGTTTCGCCGGGGTTTAACTTTGAGACGGCCTCGTCAAAAGAAGGATCGAAAATTCCCTTATAGATAACATCCAGATCGCCCCCATTTTCGCGAGTGGCTTCGTCATCCGATTTTTCCTTCGCCAGTTCTTCAAAGTTCGCGCCTTCTTTAAGCTCTTTAATAATTGCATCTATTTTTTCTTCGGCTTTTCGGGTCAACGATTCCTTTTTGTTTTGCAATTCAGCGACAGGGGTAGACCTCAACATATCAGGGGGGAAGATCGCCGCGAGAATGTGGCGGGTTCGATAAGATTCTGGGCGATTAAACTTCGGCTTGTTGTCCTCATAGTATTTTTTGACATCTGCGTCTGCAATGGTGATCTTGCCTTTGATTTGCTCATTCAGCAATTGCCGGGCATTGATATCCACTTTCATGGAATTTTTAAGATCATCCATGGTGATGCTTCTTGCACTCAGGGCTTTTTCAAATTCTTCATCGCTGTCATAAGGTTTGCGAAGAGCGGCCATTTCCTGTTCGATCAAGTCAGAGTCTATCTCTAAATTCTTTTTTTTACCCTGTTGGTGAACCAGTTCCCGTACGATTTCCTTCTCTATCAGGTCTTTCACGACGCTGGTTCTTTCACGCAAGGTCAGTGGCCGTTTGACGTTCTTTAAAATCTGGTTCAGCCTGAACTCAATATATTTTGATTGAATGTCCACCCCGTTAACCTTTGCCACGACCTCGGGAATTTTCAAAGGTTGAGGAGAAGCTTGCGCGAACACTTTTTCTGCGACCGGAAGGGTGAAAGTGAAAATGGATAAAACAATGAGAACTGAGAGGCAGAATCTGTTTTTCATGATTTCGTCAAAGGGTAAAAAGTTTAAAGAAAACCCGTATCACTCTGGCTGGGTTATACCCGGTGGAGACAGGGCAATAGCTCATTGAGCTGACAAAACTATTAGTTTGCCAGAGAAAGCGATTGCTCAGTTGCCTCCCACGCTAGTGGGCCGGGGAATTTGAGGAGGATAACACTCATGAAATCATGTTGCAATACTTGATCGTTAAATTGACGAATCGATGTTGCTGTGGGAAAATCCCTCCTCATTATGACGACTTTTCCTTCATTCAGAGTTTCGTGGGTTGCCTACGCCTGTCTTTTTGCTTCAGGGGCTGCCAGCCTGGTTTATGAGCTGATATGGTTTCGACACTTGACTCTGGTTTTTGGAGCCAGTTTGTATGCGCTGAGTGCGGTGTTGTGCGCGTTTATGATGGGGCTTGCGGGAGGAGCCTGGGTTATGGGGCGGGTGCTGGCTCGCACTTCCACAGAGATGGAACCGGGGAAACTGATTCGTATTTATGGTCTGCTGGAAGGATTGATCGGGCTTTATGCCCTGTGTTTTCCTCTGGGGCTGGATCTGCTGGAAAAACTGTATCCCCTGATCTTGCCTGCAAGCGGACAGGTGGGCTTGACCGTGCATCTGCTGGAGTTTTTCCTGAGTACGCTCTTGATGTTTCCCGCCACTTTATTGATGGGGGCCACCTTGCCACTGGTAGGGTGCTGGGCGACTGGCAATCAGACCGAGAAGGTTTTCACCCAAGTTTCATTGTTATATGGAGTCAATACGTTTGGCGCAGTTTTTGGTTGTTTGTTCACCCAGTTTTTTGCCGTCCGCCTTTGGGGCGTTCAGGGTGCGACCTGGTTTGCGATAGCGCTCAACGTAGTGGTTTTTATGGTGTGTTTTGGCAAGGCACGAATTTTTTATGCTGTGGAATCCCGTCCCGTTCCTACTGAAACCAAAAAACGTAAAGGTAAAAAAGAAGCGGAGGTGCCGCCCGGTATTGGCATTTTGGTTCTTGCCATGTTTGCTTATTCTGGTATGGCTTCATTATCCAGTGAGATTTTATGGACACGGATTCTTGTTTTTCCGATGGGGAGCACCCTGTATTCATTTGCGCTCATCCTCGCTACATTTTTATTGGGGATCGCGCTGGGGAGCCTGACTGCCAATAAACTTTTAGGGCGATCTCACCGAGTGCTCAAGTTTGTCGGTATAGAGATTGCCATTGGTGTTTTTTGCATCGCTATTCTTCCTGTGCTGGCAAACCTGACAGAATGGACTTCACTGGCAGATCGCTATTTTTATAGCCTGGATAGTTCTCCCGATAAAATCATTTTGATCCGGTCTTTCTTTGCTTTTGCGCTGATGTTTCTCCCGACTTTTGGGTTTGGTTTGCTTTTTCCTTTAGCCAATCATATTTACTCTTATCGATTCGAGGGAGTCGGAAAAATTATCGGCAATACCTATTCGATTAATACTGTGGGCGCGGTATTAGGGACCATCCTGACCCCCTTTGTGTTCATACCGCTATGGGGAATCCGTTTGTCACTGTATGGAATTTATGCGGTGCTGATTTTATTTGGGATTTATGTTCTGGCAAGAGTTCGGGAGTTCAAGCCAGCGTCCACGATGACGATGTTGGGTGCGGTATTTTTTGTTTTGGTGTTGGGGAAGGGCTATTGGGTGCCGGACATAGAAACCCAAAAAGCCGGGCAGGGCAACTTTTCCCGTCTGGAAGTGAATGTTCCAGCGGACCGGATACATCTTCTGGATTACAAGGAGGGGGAATTTTCCACGATCAGTGTTGTAGAAGATAAAGAAAGCCGTGCACGTACGATTTATCTGGATGGGTTCAGCACCGCCACGGTGTCCAGTATGTTTTCTGGGAGTACGTATATGCAGGCCATGGGGTTTGTACCTATGGCACTGCACCCTGCACCCAAACGTGTTCTGGTGATCGGGTTCGGCACCGGCAATACTCTCGGAACGGCTTCCCTGTTTCCGGGGGCAGAGGTTCACGGAGTTGAAATTGATAAAAATGTATTGGAATTTTCCAAATGGTTTTCCCAGTGGAATCACGATGTTTTAAACCGTCCTAATACAAAAATGTTTATTCAGGATGGCAGGGCTTTTTTGAAATGGTCGCAGTCCACTTATGATGTGATTATTATGGAACCCATGTCACCCTTGCAGGCCGGGGTGGTGAACCTTTATTCCAAAGAATTTTATGAGCTGGCTCTGAGCCGTTTAAAAGAAGACGGATTGCTGGTGCAATGGCTGCCTTTGCATCTGGTGGGGCCGGAAGACGCAAGGTCCATCACCCATACGTTTCATAATGTCTTTCCCGAGTTTTCAGTGTGGAACAGTTTTCTCACGCGGATTGTTATGCTGGTCGGGAGCCGCAAGCCGGTTACGCTGGACAAAAAACATTTCGAAACTCTGATGGGCAATGCGGAAATAAAACAGATGGCCCGGGAAATGAAAGTGAACTCATTTCTGGATTTCGCAGACTTTTATATTACCGAGGGGAAACGCCTCTCCCCCTTTCTAGATGGGGCCGGCGAGATCACCGATGACTTGCCCTTGCTGGAGTTTTCTTCTGTTTCGCTGGTGCCGCCATTGCAATGGGAGACCGATGAAAGTTTTTTGAACCTCCTGCGCCCTCGGCTGGATCAGGTTCCTCAGGTGAAGGGGATGTCAGCCCGGGAACAGGAAGTTTTTGCAAAGGATTACGCCGTTCGAACCGCGCAGAGATTTGGTCTGTTTGCGCGCCGTTATCAGGGGCCGGGAGAAAACTTTTTTGCATCGGGGAACTATTTTGGCGGATTGGAAGCACTGAGGCTCTATTTTGATTCGCATAAAACTCCGCCCATTGATTTGCGGGATGCTCGGTGGAATGATTAAGATGGATCATGAAATTTAATCGTTACGTTAGACTTCTGATAATTCTTCTGGCTTTGATCTTGGCCTCAAATGAGGCTTGGTCCTTATCCAGTGAGTCAATCCATCACCAATTACAAATAGAGCTGGAACCTGCTACCCGCTTTGCCAGAATCGAAGACACGATTCAGTTCAAAACCTCTTCAAACAAGTGTGACGTCCTTGTTTTTTACCTTCACTCTGCCTTGAAGCTGGACAAGATTCCAACGGGCTGGAAGGTGAAAACCTTACCCGGAACCCTTGAGATCGAGTTCATCAAGAGCAGTTCCACAATCTGTCCCGAAACATTGACGCTGAATTATTCCGGTATTCTTTATGATCCCTCACTTGACCCTGTTGACCCCACAGATTTCAACGGCTTCTTTTTTTCCGGCGAGAGTTATTTTTATCCGCAGCCGAAGGAGGTTTTCTCCCTAATTACATTTGAGATGCAGGTGTCCCTTCCCGAGCCGTGGCAGGCAGTGAGCCAGGGGCAAAGGCGCAAGGATCAACTATCAGGAACAAGAAGAATCGTTTCCTGGAAATCTTCCCGTCCTTCTGAAGAAATCTATTTGATCGGTAACAAGTTTCATGTTTATGAAACCGTCCACAACGGGCTTTCCTTGTACGCATATTTACTGCAAGAAGAAGAGGCGTTGGCTAATCGTTATCTGCAAACGGCGAAAGCTTACATCGATTTTTATTCCAGGTTGATCGGGCCTTACCCCTATGAAAAGTTTGCTCTGATTGAAAACTCCAGGCAGACAGGCTATGGCATGCCTTCCTTTACGCTGATGGGGTCGCGCATCATCCGCTTCCCGTTTATTCTGCATAGTTCTTATCCGCACGAGATTCTGCATAACTGGTGGGGCAACGGAGTGTTTCCCAATATCAAACAAGGCAACTGGTCTGAGGGATTGACTGCCTACCTTGCCGATCACCTGCTTCTTGAATTGAAAGGCAAGGGTGCGCCCTACAGGTTCCAGGAGATGATGAAATTTACAAACTATGTCAACGCCGGGAATGATTTTCCCCTGAGTGAATTTAGTTATAGGGACAGTATGGGCTCTCAGTCCATCGGCTATGCCAAGCTCCTGATGGTTTTTCATATGCTGCGCACAGAAATCGGCGATGAAAACTTTTTAAAGGGATTGAAAAAGTTCTATGCGAACTATAAGTACCGATATGCCGGCTACGAAGATATGCGGAAGAACTTTGAAGATGTGTCAGGCCAGAATTTGAACGGATTCTTTCGCCAGTGGATACATCGAAAAGGAGCACCCAGAATCAAATTGAAGCAGGCGTCTTATGTTTCCTCTGGGGGCCGATATGACCTGAAATTGACCGTTGAGCAATCTGACCCGGTTTATAAACTGAAACTCCCCATTGCCATCTGGACCACCGGTTCGCCGGTGGGGGAGGTTCATTTCATAGAGCTGGATGGGAAAGAGAAGGTCTTTGATTTTCAGTTGTCATCGGAGCCGGTTGCGCTTCAGCTTGATCCTTATAATGATGTCTTTCGCCAATTGGGGGCTGAAGAAGCCCCTGCAAGCCTGAGCCAGACTTACGTAGCCAAATTGGTAACGGCACTCCTGCCGGAAATAGGGAGACTGGATTACCAGAAATTTGCTCAATCGGTGGCAAAACCAGAAATGATTTTCACCAGTGAGGGAAACGCACCAGAAGGAAGTATATGGGTTTTTGGGCAGAAACATCCGCTGCGAAAAAGTTTCATAACGCAACTCAAGAAATCAGGGGTTGTCGTGGGCGAAAACGGTATCAAGATTCACGATAAATCTTTTCCTTGGGAGAATCACAGTTTTGTATTCACTTTACATAGGACCGATCAGAAAAAAGGAACCATGACCTGGGTTGTCGCCAGCAATGCGAAAAGCATTCCCGGTTTAATACGCAAACTGCCACATTACGGCAAATACGGTTATCTGGTATTTGAAGGAACTGCTCCAGAAAACCGGGATAAAGGCATCTGGCCCTCCAACCCGGTCGGCATGCGAAAAATTTTTAAGGACGGGCCACCGCTCCTTTTGCCTGAGCAAAAGCCTCTGGTTTCATTCCAGCCGTTTCCAAACTAACTCAATAAGGAAGCAATTTTACTTGAGGTGTTGGCGATTTTATCCAGAGTGGGAGCAGCCGCTTCCAGAAATTTCCAGGCACGCTTGATAATGTTTTTATCCGGTTTCTCTTTTTCCAATTCGTTTTTCATTTCATCCACTTTGGCTTGAGTGAATGCTTGGTCCTGATCGGCCAGGTTTTCATTCTTGAGGTTTTCCGCAATCAATTTGAGCCATTCCTTGTCAGAATCATCAAGTTGTTGGGAATCCTCTATTTCAGATTGAACCTGATTCCAAGTTTGTGCCCCGAAGTTGTCGCCAAAGTTTGCGTTATTAACGTTGCCTGTAGTGATTTTCCGGTTATCGGTCATCGTAATACTCCCTGGGTTTTCGGAGACATTCACTAAAATTTGAGTCAATTGGTCTATATGTTCATTTAATCGTTTGCTCTCTTTCTCGTATTTGCTCTTAACTTGTACCTCAGCTTTGTCTAGATACTCATTTTTGACTGTAAATTTGACCGATGGCTTGGCACCTTTTACCTGAATGGAATCAACTTCCAGTTCGTATTCCGGGTTTTGATTTTTTATTTCCTCTATCACCTGATTCATGAAAAAGGGATCGAGTGGATGCATTCCATTTTCAAATATGTAGTCAAAGGAAGGAAGGCTGGCGAAACGGCACTCAAACTCACCTTCCTCAAAATCGTAATCTTTTGGAACGCGAGTTTTCCCAGAACTATCATCGTAAATATGACTGCATTGAACACCTTCTATAGTCCAGCCATCACTTTGGATTTCATAAAGCCGAGCACCTGTTAGCGTTGCTTGATTGAGGCTGGCGTTAATAAGGTTAGCCAACATTAGATTGGCTTCGCTGAGATCTGCTCCGCTGAGGTTCGCTCCTTTGAGGTGAGCCCCTTTTAGGTACGCCTTTGTGAGGTTTGCTCCGCTGAGATCTGCTCCGCTGAGGTTCGCTCCTTTCAGAAATGCTCCACTGAGGTCTGCCTCACTGAGTTTTGCTCCTTTGAGGTTTGCCCCGCTTAGATTCACATCGTTAAGATATGCTCTTTCAAGTTCTGCATCACTGAGGTTTGTCTCACTGAGGTTCGCTTCACAGAGGTTCGCATCGCTGAGGTCTGCACTGTTAAGGTTCGCCCCTTCGAGGTTCGATTCAATAAAGTGTGCCTCGCTAAGTTTTGCTCTACTGAGGTTTGCCTTGGAGAGATTTGCTCCGCTGAGAACTGCCTCGGTGAGGTTGGCTCTTCCAAGGCCTGCTGCGCTGATATTTGCACCTTCAAGGTCCGCCTGGCTAAGGTTGGCTTCGCTGAGGTTCGCTTGGTTGAGATTTGCTTTGCTGAGATCTGCCCCGCTGAGGTTTGCCCCGCTAAGGTCTGTTTCACTGAGGTCCGCCATGCTAAGGTTTGCCTCTTCAAGGTTTGTCCCGCTAAGGTCGAATCCTTTGAGGTCCGCCCGGGCGAGAATTGCTTTTCTGAGGTCAATTTTCTTGATATCTGTTGCGCTAAGGTCTATTTCGCTAGGGTCTGAAATGAGGTCCCAATTATCCATTCTCCATTGGTTCCAAGCGTCTACGCCCTCATTTATTTTTGCTAAACATTTTTCACTAGCCATTTGGGCTGTTTCTTTATAGGTTTGCCAATTTCCTGCATTATGGCAAATTTTTACTGAAAGGAGGAGGGATTTTTGCCATTATAGTAGGTTCATGTAGGCTTAAAAAGGAGAGCATAATGACAAGAATAACCCGGTGTAGTTTTTTAATAGTGGTTTTGTTTTTTTCTTTTCTGTAGGAATTGCAACAGCGGGTAAGGCATCTGGCCCTCCAACCCGGTCGGCATGCGAAAAATTTTTAAGGACGGGTCAGCGCTGCTTTTGCCTGAGCAAAAGCCTCTGGTTTCATTCAAGGTAGTCCTGAAATAGTAAGTACACCTTCGATTTTAGAATATGCTATTCGGAAATAATCAGCTATAGTTATATAGTTGAGTTTTTCTCATTTTCTAAAGAGGACTATAGACTTCTATGGACTGGGAGAATTATCTAACGCCGATAGGGAAATTTGAGGCTTGCAGAAGTAACTGCCTGGGTAGTTTCTTTCCGCAAAGGAAAAAAATTCACAACCTGTTCGAGATTTTGTCCCCACGAAGTGTGCTCTGCATGGGATCGGGTTATCTGAACGATATTCCTATTGAAGATTTTTTGAAGGCGGGTGCTTCCATTTACTTGGTGGACTGGGCCAAAAATATCAGCCGGGAAGCTTACTGCAAAGATATCGTTGCTAAAGAGGAGGGTGGCTACAATTGTTGCATCTCTAAAGCAAAAGACCCGCAAAAATATTGCCAGAACTTTGTAACCCAAAAATTATTCAGAAACCAGAATGTTTGCGCCGGTTTTAAAGCTTCTGCCGAGGCTCCATCACTGTGTGCCAGTTTTGAATTCAACTCCGAACCTTCTTTTCTGGAAGAGGATGTTACCCAGGGAAAGGCCAGTGCTTTTGCCGCTCGTATTTCGAGCATGCTTCCAGAAGCTAAATCTCCGAAAGCTGTTTTTAAAAATGCCCTGAAGGAAGTGAATCGGTTGAAAAATCATTCGCAGGCCTTGCCGGTGGAAGATCATTCAATCGACCTGGTTACGTCTTCAATGGTGGTTTCCCAATTCGAGCATGAGCCCTATGGGTTCATGACCCAGATGCTGATGGAAAAATTTGGCAAGGAGACCCTGGCCGAAATGGAAAAAAACTTAAATCCTTACATGGAAAAACTTCGGGATGCTCTTTTCCTTTTACTGGCTGAAGGCCATTTCCAGGAAATACATCGTGTCTTGACAGAAAATGGGAGAGCTTATTTTTCCCTGGAAAATTTTCATTGGGATATGATTACCGACCGGTGGTTTCAGGTGCGCAATTTTTCCGCGACCCTTGAAATCATGGAAAAATATTTCTGGTTTGATTTTGATACTTTGCCGGGTTCTTTTATTGCTGATCGGGTTGGAATAATGGGAGATGAATGCATCGTTCAAACCTATGTTTTGGAGCCCAAACATTAAGAGCCTTTCTAACGCAGTCGATGCAAGACGACCATCATATCCCGGAGCCTTGGCAGGGCCAACAGGCCATTGTTGAAAGGCGCAACCGATGCTGGGTTATATATCGCTTTGGAGCTTGTGAAAAAATAGAATCAATCATCTTCATAAGCAGGGAGTGTTGTGAGGCGGGTGTCCTCCACCGGTCCTCCAACCGTGAAGTGATATAAGCTTTGATAACTCCGATCTTCAATGCCGAAAATTTCTCGTACAGGATCATCGAAGAAGCAACCGATTCCCGTACTGCGGATGCCACTGACCTCTGCCTGCAGGTATAGCATCTGCCCGATGGCACCACATTCCCAATAAAGACGGGGATACATCCAGGGGCCATAGTTTGTTGATGTGTTTTCAAAGGCACTGATCATACCCAGACTGAAACAACCTTTTCCGGCGATATCCTGCCCACATGAAACGGAAGTGGCCATGCCTCTAAAATCACCTTCCTGCAATAAAAACAAATCCAGGTTTTCTGGGCAGGTATTTGGTTTTTCCCAGACGAAATCTTTCTTCAGCTTGGATTTTAAATCACTCAGATGGTTTTTGTTGCGCACCAAAAAATACAAACCTTCGGCAAGACCATCGACCCTATGGATAAACAGTCCCAAATGGATTTGCGGGTCCCACGGAAAAGTTTGAAAGGGAAGAGGGCAAGCCTCTGGGATTGTTGTCGCCATAAACTGAAAAAATGTTTCACTTGAAATTCGCGTTTTCCCATCCATGGCAACGGCACTTCTGCGTTGATGAATGGCCTTTCTTATAGGAAAGGAATCCTTCTGTAAAAGGATCGGTAGTGTTTCACGTTTGAAATTGGCATCGGGGGGGTGCTCTGTAAACGGTTTTTGAGTTGCTTGTGAGACTTCGGTTATGCCGCTCCAGTCCATGTGTTCGTTGCTCAAAGTATTGGGTTCCCCCACCCATTTCAAATCTGAAAAGCCCGCGACAAAATCCCTGCTTCTTATATCCTTCGCATTTTCCTGAAGAGTGATAGCGACCAGACAGTTTGGAACTTCAATTTCATCTTCATTTTTATTGTGTAATCCCAGGATGGCTTCTAGCTCTTCACTGCCAAGATGGTCCATCAATTGAGTGCGCCATCCTAACGCTGAGCAAGCCACGTTTATGGCTGCGAGAGCATGGCCCATATCATGATGGCAGTATCTGAAAGCCCTCAGGCCGTATTTCCATGCTTCTCTCCAATAAATAGAACTCAAGCCGATGAAGAAGGTGTTTTCTGGAAAGCCCGTTTGTTCCCAGGTTTGATTTGAAAAGGTTGTTCGCATTTCCAGTCCGTGAGTTTTAGGGCAGTAATGGGAAACGGATGGAGAGCTACTGATCCCTTCCAGAGGGCCGCAGATTAAATAACCTTCTGTCGGATGCAGGTTTCCACTTGAGGGGTTAACCCGAAGAGCCCACTTTGATCCTTGGAAACTCTTCCATGCTGAAATAGCAAGGCTATCAAAGAACAACTGGGAGAGGGTTGCAAAGTTTAAGGGAAGAGGTGAAATATTTCCAGGTTGCAAAGCTTCATGGAAGAAAGGTCCTTCATTCAGAGAGACCTTTTTAAATTTGATTATTTCTGCGCCGTCATAATGGCGGAAGGGATCGGGTTGGTTTTCCCAGTCCATATAGCCGGGACTGGGAGCCGATCGATGATAACCGTGTCTGGAGTATTGGTGGTACTGTTTGGCTATATCCCAGTTAGACATGATTTATTAGCAAAATGGATGTGTGGAGGAATAAAGATAGATATCTTGGTTAAAATTTCTTCTTTTCAGATTATAGCGGGAAAGCAGGATTAGATTGTAAGAGAAAATATTTTGAGGTATGAAAACTTTTTGCAAATGCAGAAATAAGTGTTGAGCTACCGCAATCGATGCAATATGGCCATCACATCCTGGAGCCTTGGCAGGGCCAACAGGCCATTGTTGAAAGGCGCAACCGATTCCAGTTCCCCATTTGCAATTGTTTCGAGAATATTTTTTATCGCATCCTTGTTTGACACACCGGGATCAGTCTCCTGCATGTCTTTAAGTTGTTTCAGAATCCAGCCGCAGAGTTCTAACTGTCCTGACTCGACAAGATGCTCAACATAACGCACATCGATCTCTGTACGTCCCAATATAAGAGTGATCAAACCTTGAGTTTGAATCACGCAGGGTTTTTTGCCCCGACTAAAACTCAATGCCGATAAATTTCGGTTTCGCATTTGTATTTTTGGCAGGGGTTTACGGGTTTCGGTTTTGCGACTGCCGGGATTTTCTCGAACAATCTGTTTTGCTCTTGCTGTCACCAACCGAGGTTGAAAGGAGTCCATGGCGATTACATGATCTGCGGTATCGAAATAATCTCCGCTTCCTCCCATGACAAGAAGGGTGCTGACTCCGAAAACCTTATACAACTCCTCAATTCGGTCAACCAGTGGAGTTATCGGTTCCTGATCGGATGCGATCAAAGCCTGCATGCGGGCGTCGCGGATCATGAAGTTGGTGGCGCAGGTGTCTTCATCCATAAGCAGAAGTGTGGAACCGGACTCAATGGCTTCGAGAATGTTTACCGCTTGCGAGGTGGACCCGCTGGCTGAGACGGTGGAGAAATTTTCTGTCGATGGAATGAGCGGTAGATTATCCATGAATCCAGAAACGTTGATGGGCTGAACACAGCGCCCGTCTTCTGCGCGAATTTTTACTGCCATCGGCTGGGTGGCGATGCGTTCGCGTCCATCCTCTTTCACATGCGGATACACCGCATCCTGAATGGCTTTCAATAAAGTACTTTTGCCGTGGAACCCGCCGCCCACGATCAGGGTGATTCCCAATGGAATGGGCATGCCACGGATTTTTCCAGCATGAGGCAGGTTCACTTCGGCGCTGAGTTCTTCGGGAGCGTAGAAAAGCACTCCGCCACTTTTAAGGGGCTGATCGCTGATTCCTGATGCACGCGGAAGAAGCGATCCATCGGAAACGAAGCTGGCCCAATGATTTTCGGTCAGCAACTGGCTTAATGTGGAATAGTCTTCCAGCGTTTCGAGTGCTTGTTGCACTTTGCTCATGTCGAGAGATTTTGCCAGCAGGCATTCCTCCCAGACCGGAGGCAGAATTTCGGAAAATAGTTTTACGCATTCTTTAGCCAGCACTCTTCGTCCGTCTCCGGGGAGCCCCGCGAATAAGGTCAGAATCAAAATATCATTTTTAATTTGCAGACCAC
>JACNKA010000025.1 GCA_014382285.1 Nitrospinota bacterium
CATTCAAACTTACGTGAGGTCATGTTCTAATTTCAACTAACTTTGGGGCAAACCCGGGCAGGTCTTTCAGTATAGGAACACCTGTGGTGGTGTCAGTGGTGTCGGTGCGCATCAACCCGCCCATAATCAGAACCTGGTTGTCTTTCAGAACCACTTCGGTATTAACCTGCCGGGTGTTAAATGAAGGCTGATTACCTACATCAGTACCCCGGCTGGAGATTTCCTGATTGATTTGCAGGTTGATAAAGTTTTCTGAATTGATCTTGGGCGTGATATCCAGCTTGATACCGACACTGCGGTACTCAACAGTAGCGGTAACGATAGCACCACCTGCTGATGGAGTATTGGCCTGTTGCACTATGGGGATTTCATCGGTGATGGAAATGTTTGCCGCCTTGTTATCTGAGGTCACGAGAATGGGGTTAGCCAGAACATTGGCCTTGGAGTCGGAGGCGAAAAGCTGTAGCTGGGCAATGATTTTATCTGGTCGACCGATGAAAAAACTACCGCCTTTTAAAAATGAAGCGGTGGCGGTTCCGATGGCGGTTCCCAGAGCATTGGCTCCATCCGTAGTGGCACTGATGCCTCCGGCAAGTGTGTTGGCGTCCGCGCCACCTGGATTTTGTAAAGCGAAGTTCAGTCCGGTTTGGGTTTGCTCATCAACAGTGAGGTCAACGATCAATACTTCAATTAAAACCTGTTGTGGTAACAGATCGAGTTTATTAATCAGAGCCAGGATCGCTGGATAATTGCGTGGGCTGGTTCGAATGATCAGGGAGTTGGTGTCTGCATCTGGCAGAATGGTGATGTTGCCTTCGAATTCATTGTTGATGCCGCTTGTTGTCTGAACCACGGGATTCTTGCTCGCGGGTACAGGGGTTTTGGCTCCAGATACATTTGCTTTTGCTCCTGTGGCGCTTGGAGTGGTTTTGGATTTGTTGCCTGAAGCACTTGCTTTAGTGGCCTCACTCGCGGCAGAGGAAAAGATTCCGTTTAGCAGCCCGGCCAAAGCTGAGGAATTGCCATTTTGCACGTAATAAACGAAGGTGCTGACATCTCCTTCTGAGACAGGTTGGTCGAGACGGTTGACCCAGAACTCAATGGTGGGCAGAATTTTATCGAAAGCGTTGACCACGAGAATTGAGTTCAACCGAGTCAGTGAGAGGAATGAAAGTGAATCACCGAGGGCTTCTTTATATCCCATAGAACTGAAAATTTCCTCCAGCTCCTTGACCAGTACTTCTGAATCCGCATTACGCAGTTTATAAAGCTGGATGTCGGAAGAGGCCAGTTTGTCAATATCCAGAGCCTGCACAACTTTGACGATGCGTTTGACGTTGTAGGCCATCTCGATCATCATCAGGTTGTTGGTTTCGGGGACCTCAATGAAGCTGGCGTTGGTTGTGAGGAGCGGAGTTATGATTTTCGTCATTGACTCTACCGAGATATGTTGCAGCGGAATGATCTGAATGATCATGCGCTCTTTATCCGGGATACTCGGGTCATCGGCGAAATGGATGCTGAGTGGTTTTTTCGCCGCATCGGGAGCCTCGAGGAAACGATAAAAGTTCCCACTTTTGACCACCGTCACATTATTGAGGGCAAGAATTTGTTCCAGAACGGAGTAAAGATCGCCAACGGGAATCTTGTTGAAAGTTTGCAACGTTACCTTGCCTTCAACATTACCTTCGATGACATAATCAATTTTCAGTAATTCGCAGAAGGTGGTGATGACATCATAGAGTTCTGTTCCCTCAAAGTTGAGAGTTATATGTTTGGCTTCTTTCAACTCTTTGGGCAGATCAGGCTCGACACTCACTACAGTTTGAATTTTATCCAGCGAAGCTTTTTTCCGTTTTTGCAGTTCAATTTTTTCGGTTTTATTCTGGGGGGCTTCTGCAGGTTCCGTGCTGATAGAATTTTGTGCCTGAGCGGTTTCCACGGCAGGTTCTACCTTCTCACGGATGATGCGTGAGGACTGGCTGGGGATAAAAAACTTGCTCCCGGTAGCATCTTCAACGAGATACCAGGTTTGGCCTTTTCCATAACCTCTTTCAACACGAATCAATTCGAAGAGGTCTCCCTTTGCGGCAGTGCCCATTTTCTGGTATTGAGATCCAGGTCCCTTGAGAAGAGGGGTCTTGTCACCCGTGATGCGGACTTTTTTCAAGTGTGTAGATTTCGGAATATCTTTGATTTTTTGCGGGTCTATCAATTCTCCTGCTTGTTCGTTGCTAATGGTGGGGTCGGGCAACACCATGGAATCTACGGCATCGGTTTTATTCTTGAGCCGGTGCATAGTAGATTTTTTGGTCACCCCACACCCGTACCAGGCTGTGGACAGGATGAACACTGCTAAGATGATAGGGATTCGTTTCATATGGCTTTCCCGCCTTGAGTTTCAAGTTCCTGGATGAAGCCCGTTATCACTAGACGGGTTTGGATGTCTTCTGGATCGATCTTGTTAATTCTTCGTGTTTGAAGCTCTTCTATGATTAGAAATTTTTCGTTATTTTCTATGCGCATTAAAAACAGGGACAGGTTTTTAAGGTTTGAACGAATGGAGATTTCTATAGGTACTGCCAGTATGCCTTCCATGTATTTGGGTTTCTCCACCTTTGTCCGTTCAATGGTTACCGTTCCCGTCGAAAAACTTTCGACAAGTTTTTGCAGGCTGGCTGCAGCGAGGCCGGTTTGCTTTTCTTTGAAGAACCTGCTGGCCAGGGTCGTGTGGGTGCTGCGGTTAGCCTTTTCCTTTTCCTGATAATAGGGTTTCTGATTGAGAATTTCGTGATATTTCTGGATGAATTTTATTTTATTTTTAATTGTATCGTTTGCTTTTATCTGTTTTTTATAAAGGGGCTCTGCGACAAAAAAGAACAGCAGATAACAAGCCGCAAATGTGAAACCGGCTAATAAAACATTCTTATCTCTTTGGCTGATATCCATTTTCACGAAGCCGCCTCCAAGTCAGCATGAATGGTGAATTTCTCGCCTGCTGATTCGCTGATAATTGTTCCCACAAAACTTGTTTCTTTGAAGGTTTTAGATTGCTCCAGTATCGGAATAAGTTTTGAGGCGACAGGGGAATACCCTTTGATATCGATTTCCTCTTGTTTGATTTTTAAATGTGTTAACCATGTATCTCGAGGCAGCGAACGGCTTAACTCGTCCAACACGGGAAGCTTGTCCGGGTATTGCTTGCTTATGGCGCTTAAAATATCTACATAGCGCTTCAGAGATTCATATTCCAGGTCAATTTTTTCCAGACTGGCTACCTGTTCCTTAATCTCATTCAACTGTGCATCCAGGGTGCTCAGTGTTTTATTGGTGTAAATCACCTTGTTGATAAACCAGCCTGCTAATAGAAGAACCACTGCGGCGGCGAGGGCCAGAGTCACTTTGATATTTGCCTTTTTTCTTTTTGGTCGCAAGTCTTGAGGCAAAAGGTTGGTTTCAATTTTTTGCATTTTCAATTCTCTCAAACCAAGGCCTAGAGAGGTTAGCATGAGCGATGAAGAAAACGATTTCGGAGTTTTTATTGATTCAGGAGACTGCAGGGCAGTGGTTGAGACTTCTGTTTCTTTTTCCAGCTGTTGTGCGATGTGGGGAATCAAAATGCCTCCGCCAGTTAAAAAAATGTGGCCCACAAGTTCATTGTCCTCAATGTTCCGGCAAGATGAAAGAGCTTGTTGCAGTTCGTTGATAAGGGCTTTGGTGATTTCCGCCGATAATTTTTCCAACTGCGCGGGGTCATTTGTTTGACCTGAGTTTGCATCTTTGATTGCCGGCTTGGTCCAGCTCAGGTTTCTTGAAAACTCGATGGCATTGTTTTTTATGAGGGCTATGTCCAAAGCTTCTGAACTGATGTCTGCCAGTGCCCAGACAGGTGAATCATTTTCAATGTCTTGTGAAAAACCAAGATTGACATTTGCAAATGTGGAAACATCTAAAATTGTCGTCTTCAGGTTAAGCTTTCGGATCAGGTCGAGATAATAATTGGCAATTTCTTTTTTAATCGCCGCCGCGGTAATATGAAAAATATTTCCATCCTTGGGGGTGAGTTGAAATGTGTAGTATAAATCTTCGAGTCCGGAAGAAAACTGGCGTTCCAGTTCAAACGGAACCATGGCTCGGACTGACTCCAGGTCGGGAGCGGGAAGCTCGAAAGTTTTAAAAGTGACGTAACCTCTAGGCAGGCTGACGACCACCGATTCTGGCCATGTATCATGTTCTACGATGAAATGGTTGACCTTGTTGAGGAAATATTTCTCTGCCTTTTCGTCTTTTCCGGTCAAGGGTTTCAGCGCAATTATTTGCCCGGCCAGGACTTCAATCGCGTTCAACTTTTTGCCGAGGAGAGTCAGGGTTACTGATTCTTCCCGGATATCGATTCCTAGCGATTTTTCTGTGAATATAGATTTCATAAGTCCAGGACGTTATCGTTCCCATAATGAATAACCATGTTTGCGCTGTTCCCCGATCCGGTTTTTTCGCGAACTGCTTCGAGAGTGTGTTCCGTTCTACTTCCTTGTACTTTTCCCGTCGAAGTGACTCTGAAGAAAGTGGAGAGGTTGTTTGAGTTATCTCCTTTTGTACTCCGGTT
>JACNKA010000024.1 GCA_014382285.1 Nitrospinota bacterium
ACAACCCGCAACACCGGGGATTGCTTCATCGAAGGTGGTGTATTTTTACTCCGGCCTCTGGTGTATTTTTACTCCGGCGTTGACATTTTTGCACAATCAATTTTCTTTTGCAGCTATATCAAATATCATTCCCCACCATGAACATTAAAGACTTCAAAACGTCACTGAGTGACGACTCACTGCCACAGGACATTTCCCCTGCCCTAGAAGCCTTATGGCATCAAGGGAAAGGGGATTGGGATGCTGCCCATCGCCTCGTCCAGGCTGATAAAAGCCCAACGGGATGTTGGATACACGCTCACCTACACCGTGTTGAAGGTGATAAGGGTAATGCTGAGTATTGGTATAAATTAGCTGGAAAACCTGTATGCCCTTCAAGGTTAAATGATGAATGGGAAGAGATTGTAGAAGCGTTGACTTAGTCGGCGAAAAGATCACTTCACGATTTTTCCACCACGAATCCTTTTCCAGCCTTTATCAATGCCTCCAGCATTTTATTGGTTTCATAATTTTCATAGTTAGCAGACAGCCAACTACCAAAGTGATCCCACGCCTTTTCATTTCCTAACAATGCGCTCCGGGCCATCAGCGCGTATGCTAATTCGTAAGCACTAGAATCATATAAAATATCACCCAGAACAGCCAAATCGTTTGGATCATTTAGCAACATCGCATGGTGGAATGTGAAACCCAGCATCGCCTCCAAAGTCTCACCTTCAAATCGGCCACTTTCGAACAGATTTCTCCATAGGGGAACAACGGATAAAATGAGCTCTCTACGTGATGCCTCGTCATTCTCTAATGTCAGTTCCAACAAACGACGAAGATTTGATGACTGCATACTTTTGTCTGACGCATCCAAGGACAATATGAAATTCAATATTTCAATATCCGGTTGCCCCATGTATCCAGATAGTAAGTACATACTGCACTTTGTGATTATTTTATCTGCATTATTTTCGGTGCTAATTTCAACGATATCTACAAAGTCAACATGATTGGCAATCGTCGAAGCAATCATGCTTCCTATACATAAAGAAATATTTTCATCCCTAAACCCTGCTTCTAAAAGTTTGTTTTTCGTCTGAAGAAGTAAAGCAAAATCTAATGCAACATAATCGCCATCAGAATCAGATTCATTAATAACAG
Source organism: Nitrospinota bacterium (assembly GCA_014382285.1). GTDB lineage: Bacteria > Nitrospinota > Nitrospinia > Nitrospinales > VA-1 > LS-NOB. The sequence goes on from JACNKA010000024.1 coordinate 1,150, forward strand.
CCAGCCAATGATCTGATAGCTCACATGTGCTTAGCGAGTTAAAACATGCCATTATAGCTGGTGGAATATCTGCTCTCTCTTCGTGTCGCAATGCATTTGCCACGCGGTTTACATCGATAAAAGGATTCCACTCTTCAACACTAGGCATAGAGAAACTCATTCCAATTTTAAATAATCTGTTTCCGGGCGCTCATTCAGACATAAACGATATCTAGCCTAGACGGCATCTATTTTCACGTATTGCAGAGATTCGGAAAGTTTTAGAAGGGCAACAGGTATGCTCCACCACAGGGTATTTCCCCTACCCATAAGTAACTTTCTGAAATGACCTCCAACGGCACTATTTTTGGTAACCGCATCCACAGGCACCACAATGACCACAAATCAGCCAACCACATGCTCGATGTTTTAAATCCCACTCACTATCAACAGGCCCTTTGCAGTTCCAGCATCCACTCTCATATTTAGTGTCCATCGAGGCTATTAAATATTCATCCATTGAAGACCCCTTTGTCTGATTTCTGAATTTTTCGTTTAATATTTGAACCCCTTTTTGTCTTAGCATCTTGTTATTTTGAATAGCTAAGGCACAAATCTGTTCATCAAATTTTTCCCACTTTCCCCTTTTATTTTCAGGAAGAGCTTTTACATAATCTCGCAACTTTTGATGAGATTTTTGATCATTTGCGGAAACGACAGATGGAACCCAGTCATGTGGGTTTCTATTTTCTGCGAGGAAATAAACTCGATCCTTATTAGGGTTGTGGTTTAGCTTAACCCATGGGGTTAGATATATATCTGCCCCAACTTTAATGATGTTATACATCTCCAGATCGATCCCTTGTAAATTTGCCGACATTCTCCAGAAGGGCCAAAAATATAGCCTGATGATAACTGACCGGAATTCATATTGTAATCAGGGTTTAAAAACCGGATAGGGAAATGTCGCAAAAAAAATCACCCGCAGTCCCAGAAAAATCGATCCAGAGAATTGGATTCAAGAATTTTGTTCTTCCACTGCTTGGCCATAGTGCGAACCAAGCGAGGACTCATGCGAGCGGATTATCATTCCTTTCTGGCAACACCCAATTGCAGAATATCGACTTTTTATCAATCGAACGTATCGAGGTGATATCCGGATATTTCTGGACACAGTTCAAAATTTCCAGTCGCCCTAGACAAAGTACTGTATTGGTTGGGTTTAATGCGGACGAGGTTAGGGCATTTGCTTCGAATGTTGAAGATTGGTGGAAATACAATCTTCGTAGGTTGCTCGATGAAAGGTGTGACGAACTTATTTCGGTATATTGTTGGTTGGAAACATCTGCCTCCATGAATTCATATATTGCCGCATCTGAAGCCTCCAATTTTCTAAGCAAAGCAAATGATGCATTGCTTGGGTTTCCTAAAAGCATGCCAAGTGGTGTCATGACAGACGAGGAAGAAAACCGTCTTTCCTGCATCAGAACATTCACTGCTTCGGCTTCTGAGTTTCGTGATCGTGTTAACTACAAGTTCATGAAAGAAGAGCTTAAACACCAAATCTCATTTTTCGACAATATTGAGGCAAACCCCCTGACTTCGGAACAGAGAACCGCTGTTGCCACAGATGAAAATGCTACATTGGTTCTGGCTGCAGCTGGTTCAGGCAAGACCAGCGTAATCGTGTCAAAAACTGCATACCTGGTTGAAACCAAAAAACGTCCCCCAGATGAAATTCTTCTTCTCTCTTTTGGCAGAGATGCTGCAGACGAGATGGCTGAACGGGTGGCTACCAGAACCGGGCATGATGTAATGGCTACGACTTTCCATGCTCTTGGGCTGACTATTATAGGTCAGTCGGAAGATCGGAAACCTGCCCTTGCTGCCCATGCGGATGATGACAAAAAGCTGTTGAGCCTCATCAGAGGAACCTTGAAGACACTTATTGACGGGAATGAAAAATTTGAGATCACTATTCGACAGTGGTTTTCAGAGCATTTTGCACCATACCGTAATGAATTCGATTTCAAGAATCTCGCTGAGTATTACCGATATGTACGAGATTACGAATTTAGGACCCTTCAGGGAGAAAAAGTTAAGAGTTTTGAAGAATGCGAAATCGCTAACTTTCTCTATATGAACGGTGTCGCATACGAGTATGAACCCGATTACGAACACGACACTTCGTCGTCAGAACGGCGGGTTTATACACCTGACTTCCTACTGACCGAAAAAGGTATCTACCTTGAACATTTTGGAGTCGGGCGGGAAGTTGGACATGAGGGCCAGGAGCAATTGGTAACGGCCCCATATATAGACCGAGATCAATACATCCAAGATATGAGGTGGAAGATTGCTCTCCATGAGCAGCATCAAACAAAACTTCTCCAGACGTTCAGCTACGAGAAAGCTGAAGGATGTTTGACCAAGAATCTCCACCAAAAACTTCTACAGGCCGAAGTCGAAATAAACCCGATCCCTTCGGAGAAATTTTTCACGAAGCTCGTGGAGTTAGGAAAAATCGACCCTTTCACCAAGCTTATCGCAACTTTCCTACACCATTTCAAGGCGAACAAACTCGAACGCTATCAATGTGAAAGCCGTACAGGAAGTGGGATATCTCAAGATCGTAATTCAGCATTTTTGGACATATTCATGCCAGTTTATGAATCGTATCAAACCAGCTTGGGTACGAGGATTGATTTTGAGGATATGATAGTACGGGCGATCAATCACGTCGAAACTGATCGCTTTAAGAGCCCCTATAGGCACATTTTGGTCGATGAGTTTCAGGATGTTTCTTCAGGGCGGGGAAAACTTTTGAAAGCTCTTCTCGGACAGTTCAGCCACTCTCGTTTGTTTGCCGTAGGTGATGACTGGCAATCCATTTACAGATTCGCGGGAAGCGATCTTTCGATCATGAGAAACTTTGGACGAGAGTTCGGAAGATCATTTGATGGTCAGGCTGGCATTCAAGCGACTGTTGATCTAGGCCGCACATTTCGGTGTCCCGACAAGATAGCTGAACCGGCCACCCGGTTTATCCTCAAAAACGACAAACAAATTCGAAAACGTGTATCTGCTGTGTCAAAGACACAAACCCCGGCGGTGAAGATTGTTTTTACCGATTATAACGATACTACCGAAGTCCTTAGAGAGGCACTCAAAACAATCCACGGTTACGATGATGATACTACACAAGATGTGAAATTATTAGGCCGCTATAATCATCTCAAGCCAGAAGGATTAAATGAACTCAATGAGGAATTTCAAAACCTCGATCTCGGATATATGTCTATTCACCGTGCCAAAGGATTGGAAAGCGATCACGTCGTCGTTCTAGGCATGAATGCAGGAAGGTGGGGTTTCCCATCAGAGATAGTTGATGATCCCGTCCTCAACATGGTGTTGCCTGAGGGCGAGG
>JACNKA010000098.1 GCA_014382285.1 Nitrospinota bacterium
CGGTAAAACTTGGCCAGTTTTTTCTTGATGCCGGGTCCCCGGTGATCTTGTTCACTCCGCGCCAGGTTGCGAGCCATAGTGACTTGTTATCGAATTCGATATCGTAGACAAAGGCATCGTTCAACCCGTGCGGGGTGTTGTAATGGTTCCATCGGCTGCCATCAAAATGGCTGAGTCCGCCGCCATAGGTTCCGATCCACGGCAAATTATGTGAATCAAAATTAATCGCGAAAATTCCATTGCTGAGTAGATGGTTCTGATTGTCATAGACCTCATAGTTTTCGCGGGTATCGGTGTCATAACGAATGACTCCCAGTCCAGTTCCCATCCAGAGATGCCGGCCTTGAGAGGTGAGGACTTTAATGTTTCTGCTGTTGAGGTCGAAAGTTTGTGTTTTCAGTATATGGGGGTAGGGCTCACCTGCGGTTTTATCAGAGACTACTGCACTGAAAGCACTGGCGGACTCTGCAGGGATAAAACTAGCACCAGCGATGAAAATGAATATAATGGTTTTTATTTTGTTTGCAAACTTTAGAGGTCGCATGGTGAAGTATTCTCAGATCAATTTTGGAAACTATACCTCAGCTGTTTTTATATTACTTTTGTTTTTTCTTGCGGGGTGCGATTCATGCGACTGTGAGAGTGATGTTTTATCTTCGGTGAAAGTTTCCGAGAAAGATCAGAAAGAAATGGTTCTGGTGCCTGCTGGTGAATTCATCATGGGGACGAACATGGTTGACACGGAAGGCACGCATAAAAAAATTGGGGCTGTTAAACCTCTTTTCCTCGATCAGCATCCGGAGCAAAAATTATTTCTTGGCTCGTTTTATATGGATCGGTATGAAGTTACCAATGAAGAATATCAGGGTTTTTTGAAAGCCACCCAGTTTACCGATCTGCCGGCTCATTGGGTTGGCGGGGTTTTCCCTGAGGAACTGGCTTCACATCCTGTCACCCAAGTCACTTGGTGGGAGGGCTGGTCTTATTGCATGTGGGCGGGCAAACAACTGCCCACCGAAGCGCAGTGGGAAAAATCAGCGCGGGGGCCGAGCGGTCTGCCCTATCCATGGGGAGAGGAGTTTGTGAAGGGCAAGTCAAACCTGGGTATTGATGGAGACCGCAAAACATCATTGGTCACTGCCTATGCCGAAGATGTTAGTCCGTATGGAATTTATGGCCTGTCGGGGAATGTTATGGAATGGACTCTCGACTGGTACCTTCCTTACCCGGGAAACCCGAACTCGAAATCCCGGTTTGGCCGGGAGCTGAAAGTCTTGCGAGGGAATGGTTTTCAGAAGGCCGGACACTATTTCTTGCCGGCTTTTCGCTATGCCTTCACTCGTACCGAGGCCAGCCCCAATGATTTTTTTGAAAATGTGGGTTTCCGGTGTGCGTCGGAAATTATCCCTGAAAAAAAATAAGTGGTGAGAATATAATTCCTGGAAGGTTAAGCTATCTGGAGAGGTTCAGCCCAGTATGGTATTTTCCAGATTAGCGCCCTTAGTGATTGCTTTTGCGATGTTAGCATCGACAAGGTATGCGTCTGAAAGGTTGGCGTTAGTGAAATTGGTGCCATGCAAATTGGCTTCGAGGAGAAAGGCGTTTTTGAGGTTGCCACCTTGCATGTTAGCATAAGTCAGGTCAGCCCCTTCGAGGTTGGCTTCCTCCCAAATGACCGTTGCGCATTGAGCATCCTTCAACTCCACACCAATCAGGTTTGCGTTCGTCAGATTAACTTCCTTGAAGGTGCAAGAATTAAGATCCGCATATTTCATAATGGAACCTTTCAGGTCCACTTCAGTCAATTTGGAAAAGCTGAAGTCTGAACCTCTGGCATTGATGCCCCCCAGCCGGGATTTATTGATGACGACTTGCTTCATAAAAGTGTACATCATTCGGGCGAATGCCAGGTTACTGTTATCTATGGTGGCAGAATAAAAGCTGGCGTGGCTGAGGTTTGCTCCCTGAAAATCACATTCGCTCAATTTGGCTTGAGAGAAATCGCTATTGGATAGATTAGCATTTTTGAAATTACAGTTTATTAGGGTGGCTCCTTCAAAGTTGACACCTTCAAGATTTGTCCCGGTAAAATTCAGGTCCTTGATCTTGGCATTTTTCAAGGATGACTTTTCCAGGGAGGCCTGTGAAAAGTCAATCTCGCGCAGTTCAGAGTCGTCTATATTTGCTTCATTCAGAGTGGCATAAACAAAGCTGGCACCATTGAGGCTCACGCCTTTTAAGTCAAAACCACTGAAATCGCCCCCATCTTGTTTGGGCTCTTTCAGCACTAATGTGATCATCTCATCAACGTTTGACATCTATTCTTATTCCCTTTGTTGCGCCGGTGGCAGGAGCGCGTTCATGTTCCGCTGAATTTTTTGCGGATTGACTCTGTCGTGAATACCAATGATTCCTACTCGAATTGATCTGCCTAAAACACCTTCCATATCTGTTCTCATACTCAATTTTGCCGCAAGGGGCGTGAGAACGAGGTTGGCTAGCATGAGCCCATAAAATGTAGTGATCAACGCAGTAGCCAAGGCAGGGCCAATGGTTGACGGATCATCGATATGCATCAACATCTGCACCAGACCGATCAGGGTGCCGGCCATCCCAAATACGGGGGCCTGAACGGACATAAAGCGTAAAACCTTTTGACCGGAGTTGTGTCTGTCGAGCATCGAGTTCAATTCCCTGTCCATAAGCTCGTGAATCTCTTTGGCGTTGTAACCATCGACGATCATAGCAATCCCATTTTTCAAGAAACGATTGTCTACTTTACCTTCTTCGTTCTCCAGTTGCTTCATACCACCGGAACGATATTTAGAGGCCAGCCGCATGATGTCATCGACATAATCTTCTGGTTCATAAACGCCAGGCTTGAATGCGTTATATAAAACCGGCATCAGTGTGGTTATCTTTTTTGCCGGAAATGCGATAAAGGCAGTAGCTATTGATCCGCCAAGCACGATCAAAGCGCTATTGATATTGATGAAAACCCCAGCATCTCCGCCACGAATAATTGCTACGGTGATGAGAAATATTCCCGCAAGGACTCCCATCAGGGTGCCGGTATCTATTCCTGTATCCTGACGGTCCTCCTGAGCCGCAGCAGCGGCTGTACCTTGTGCTTCCTGAGTTGCTGTGGCCATAGAATTTGATTAAACAGGGGTAAAACTTTAGTATTAACTGGCGTCTTTTTCCATATGAGCCGTGGCACGAATCTTTAATGAACGTGAGATATAGTTATTAAGCCAAGGTATCTGTAATATTTCTTTTCGGCCGCTGGGGATGTAAACCTTAAGAAAATCCAATCTTTCAACCCTTTCCGGGATCAGTTGAGAGCTCAGATCGGTGATGCATCTGGGCACACAATTTAACCCCGCATAGGATTTACAGAAAAGCTCGCCCCAGGAAGTCAAATAAATGGAGGTAATACTCCTTGCCCGCTCAATTCGTTTGTTGATGAATTGATTCAATTCATCGTTATTTTTGCAATCTCTGATATTTCCCATGCTGATTTCTGGCGGCGGGGGATTGCCAAAGTCAACCAGAAGGAATAATTGGTTGATTTTCGCATCGCCCATCAGATCTTCATTAGACAGTGCTGCGATGTTGACGGATTCAATGAAGCTTTTAAGTATCTTCAGCAGTGCAATCAGGTCATTTTCTTTGATGGAGTCGCCTTCAGATCGCAACAAAACTGCGGTGTTTTCACTGTAGAGATTGTTGAAAACGGTAAAGGCCAGAAGAAATGGGAGGGTGGCTGATTTTCTAATAATATTGTCTTTGTCAATTTGTTCCAGAAAAGCTCGGGTCCTGCCTCTTACCAGATACCACTCCGGTTTTGCCGTCCTATCTTTTTTTTCAAAAATAAAAGTCAACTCATTTTCCGCCGTTTTACCATCGACCAACGCACCCAGATTATCGACCTTGTTGGGGGCGGCTCTATAAAAACTGAAAAGTTTTCGGCCTAAAAGATGGGTGTCTTTCTCGGTGATCAGGCTTTCGCTGGGATCAAGGGTCTTGTTCTTCTCGGAAATATTTTTGTAGGAGGCCATCAAAATTTTATTGATACGGTTTCCCAAGTCTACCTTATGCATCATTTGCCAACCGGAGTACTGGTTCAGCTTCTCAATTTTTTCCGCGCTCCAACCCCACTCTTTAAGCATTTTTATCAGGGTGCTTTTTCTCCAGCTATCGGAACCCTTTTCAAACTCATCGGCAGTGACTTGCGTGCCGACCTTTAAGTAGAACGCATGTCTCAGCGCATCGACCTCGTCCTCAGATTTTGACTCAGTGAAAAATTTTTGTACCCTCTCAAACATTCCCAGATAGGGGTCTATATCCAGGTAAGGGACATCATTAAAGTATTTGTCTTTAATTTGATGGCATAGCAGGTTCGATTTTGTGTCGCCAAACATATATTCTTCCAGAACTCCCATTTTCATGAGGGTCTTGAAAGGAGATTTGAAGGATTTGATCAGTGCCCATATGGAGCCACCAAAAAATTCTCCCTGGGAAATATCATCAACATTGCCCATGTCGATGAATTCTTCTTTTTTGAGCAGGGTTTGCCCTGCTAGTAGTTTTTCATACAACTCGTAATACCGGTCATCATCACAGTCCACCGGCGAAATCAGCCAGAAGGGGATTTTCCCGGTGACAATGATCATGGTTCTATACATTTCTTCTTTAAGAAGTTTTGCCAGGGCTGATCCGGTGCTTTCGCTATCACTTTCACCAAAGATATTATTTCTAACTTCTTCGTAATCATTGATGAAGAAATGGGTCTCCAGAGTAAAATTGTCCCAGGTCCATGTCTCTATCAAATTCAGCTTTTTTTGAAATAGTTTCATGCTTTCTTCAGTGAAATCCTTTTTGTTCACCAGCAGGGTGTAATCAAGGTCAGATTTTTTGGTCTGTGCAATGGAACCGACACTGCCCATGAGCAATGCTGTGTGGATGACCGGGCTCAGCTCCGGGTTTCTGCGAATGATGATGTCCGGGAACAATTTTTCGGCAGCAACCTGTGCTTCCTTATCCAGGTTGAAATTGTGGATGCCGCAGGGGGGATCACCTTCAAAATAACCGGGCAAGCCTTCCTGATGTACGTGAAGTAGGCGTGGAATAACCAGAAAAATCAGGCGGTCAATTTCAGAGAGGGTGATCAAGTTTCGGTCTATTTTAAAGCGGTTGAACCTTAAAAAGTCCTGCCGGTTGGAATAGAGCATTTCGGCATCTGATTTAATGAGTACTTTTTGAGCCTTTTTGATGGCCTCTTCCGCAGGTTTTGAGGGGGCCTCGGATTTTTGGGAAACCTCTTCCAAAAGAGAGTTTTCTGATTCTGTTTGGCCGGTTATAGATTTTTCTGTTGATTCCATAACTAAGGAGCGTTTTGCAAAAATTTATGGGTTATTAATGATTTTACTCTAAAACCGGCTAAAAAACTTCTTCAAAAAAATATCAGGCTTTTTGTCGCCAGCAATGGCTATTTTGCCGGTTGGTTCGGGTTTGAAGCAGAAGTCGTATCAGTTTTTTTCTCTTCTGGAGCTTTAGAATCCGTTTTTATTGCTTCATCTTTAGCGACTTCAAGTGCTTTCAATATTTTAATTTCGACCCGGCGATTGGCGGCACGATTGTCATCGTTGATGTTTTCTTTAAGAGGGCGGAATTCTCCGTACCCTGTTACGACAATTCGATCAGGAGGAAATCGCATTTTTTCTATGATAAAGCGAGCTACCTTTGAAGCTCTGGCGGCTGAAAGTTCCCAGTTAGAAGGATACTTGGCACTCTTCATAGGAACGTTATCGGTGTGACCATCAATCATAACCTGCTTCACACCTTCTTTCATGTCTTCTTGTATGGTAGATATAATCAGGTCTTCAGCCCCTCCGCTAAAGAAAGCTTCTCCCGGATCGAAAAGGTCTGAGGTTGGTAAGCGATGCAAAATAGTCCGCGTGTCACTGCGTGCAAGACTTTCTGCATCAACATTGTCTTTAACCAGTTCTCTCACTCTCTCCAGCATTTTCATCTCTGCCTTGCTCAAGCGGACATTGACGCTTTCAATGCGCATTCTTTTTGTCTGGAATGAAGAAAGAGCCTCGGCAAACCTGTTTTCGTCCAATTTGGAAACGCTGTACATTAAAACGAATACCACCAGGATAAGCGTGATCATGTCCGAATAGGTGATGAGAAAGTTTTCCAGGCCTCCCGAAAACTCTGAGGTCTGCGCTGAACGACCTTCAACAGGACGAAAATCTCCGCTGTCACCACCTCCCTTACCGCTCCGGCCTTTTTCTTCATCCATCAAGGTGATTTTCATGTCCATTTCGGCATTGTCTTCTTTGAGCATTTCCAGATCAACGATCATTTTACGGCGTTCTTTTTCCAGATCTTCGACCTCTTCTTTCAACTCCTGAATGATCTCAGAGGGCAGCATACCGTCTTCACCCGCGTCCATTCCGCCATAAAGCATGTCTTCATATTTTTTGATGAGCGTGTCTTTTTCTTTCACAATATCTTCTGTGACGGCCCCTGATGTCATGGAAGTTTTTTTAGCTTTGGTCAACTCCACTTTGAGGTCTTCGATCTTCTTTTTCAGGTTGTCAGTGGTTCCGGTATCCTGCCGCAGACGTTTTAGCTCCTTTAGCAAAACGTCCCGTTCCCTTGAAAATTTTTTATTGGCCCCTTTTTCTGTCTCAACCCGCTCTCGGAGAGCATCGGCGCGGGTAGCAAGCTCTGTCATTTTGGCCTTCATTTTTTCGTCCATTTGGGACTCTAGGCGCTTGGCTATCTCAGCTTCCTCTTCTTGCTTTTCTTTTTTACCTGCTTCTACTCCAGCATGTTTTGCGAGGCGAGCCGCCTCAGCCAGGCTTTTTTGTTCTTCTGCTTCTGCCTCGGCTTGTTTGACGGTCTCTTTGAGCTTTTTCACCTCACTCTGATTGAAGGTGATCAGGTCCTTGATTTGTTTCGAGACCTTCCCGTTTTTTTCGTGGGCTTGACGCAACTCGACCGCCTTTATTTTGAGTTGCTCTTTAACCAACTGTAGGGATTCCATATTTTTCATAATTTAGTCTCTTGGTTCCTCTGTATATCGGTAAAAAATCAGGAAAAGGTTATATAAAAACAAGAATTTATGGGTATTATGGCGGAACAGTACCAGGCCCCTGAAAATCAATTTTATTTAATGATGTTACCAGATGTCAAATGTTGATAGCGGCAAAATCAACCTGCTATTTAATGTGAAATTCCTGAAACTCTTGAGTGTTAATGTTATAAGGGGTTTGGACAACAAAAAATGATCCGGTTTACATCTCACCTTATTTATTATGATTATTAGTCTAACCTGTTAATATATATAGGTAAATATGAATTCACTGATGAATCTCAGGGTGGCGACTATTTTATTCTTGGGGTTCTCCTCAGGCTTGCCCTTGGCATTATCAGGAGGAACCCTGCAGGCCTGGTTGACGGTGGAAGGGGTTGATATTGAGACTATTGGTCTGTTCTCTCTGGTGGGTCTGCCTTATACCTTGAAGTTCCTCTGGTCCCCATTGCTTGACCGATTTTCTTTTCCCTTGTTTGGGCGCAGACGAGGCTGGATTTTGGTGTTTCAATCCTTCTTGCTTATTTTAATTTTTTCCATGAGCTTGATGTCACCGACTAAAGTACCTTGGGTCCTTGCTTTTCTTGCTTTTGGTTTGGCTTTTGCTTCATCTTCTCAGGATATTGTTGTCGATGCTTACCGGGCAGAAGTGCTTAGAGAAAAGGAGCGGGGGCTGGGGGCGGCAGTTTCGGTTACGGGGTACCGAATTGCGATGCTGGTTTCCGGGGCACTGGCTTTAATCTTGTCAGAAGTTTTGGGCTGGCGTTCAACGTATATGATTATGGCCGGGCTGATGGTTGTGGGTATGATTGCCGCCTGGCTGGGCCCCGAACCCGAAGACCCGGGGACTCCACCCAGATCCATGAAAGAGGCTGTCAGTGAACCTTTAATTGAATTTTTTTCCCGGGACGGGGCCTGGCTGATGTTGGCCTTGATCGTTCTCTATAAACTGGGCGATGCTTTTGCGGGAAGCCTCTCTACAAGTTTTTTGCTCCGTGGTGTAGGGTTTTCTGTAGGTGAAGTGGGGGTGATCAATAAAGGTATGGGGCTTGCCGCAACGATAGTGGGGGCTCTATTTGGCGGTGCCCTCATGGCCCGTCTGGGTCTTTATCGCTCCCTTTTGCTTTTCGGAATTTTACAGGCCGTCTCAAATTTGTCATTCATGGTTTTGGCCATGGTTGGCAAAAACTATGCCATGTTGGTTTTCACCATTGCTTTTGAAAACCTGGCTGGCGGGATGGGGACTGCGGCTTTCGTGGCATTCCTGATGGTGCTGTGTAACCATAATTTTACGGCAACGCAATTTGCCCTGTTGTCGGCTTTAGCCTCTCTGGGGCGTGTCTATGTGGGGCCTGTATCGGGTGAACTGGTGGCTGATCTTGGTTGGCTCGTGTTTTTTCTGATAACTTTTTTAGCCGCGATACCTGGGTTGGTGCTTTTGTGGAAAATGCGTGGAAACATTGAGGCTTTGGAAAAGACAGTGGCCCTTCAAAGGTAGAGCTATTTTGTGATGACAGAATTCATTTATCTGCATGGGTTTGCATCAGGACCAGGTTCTCAAAAAGCCTGTATTTTTAAAGACTGTTTTGAGAAAGCTCGGCTTTCCCTTACGATTCCAGACCTGCAACAGGGTGATTTTGAAAACCTGACTCTGACAAAACAGATTTCACTGGTCCAGGGCATTATTGATGGTAAACCCGGCGCTGATTTTGCTCTAATCGGGAGTAGCATGGGGGCTTATATTGCGGCACTGATTGCAGAAACCCGAAAAGAAATAAAAGCCCTTTACTTGATGGCCCCAGGTTTCAATTTCCTCAATCGCTGGATGGAAAATATGGGATGGGATAATAACTCGCTCACTTCAATTCCCGACTTGATACGGGTGTTTCATTACAGTTACAATAGAGAAGTAAACTTAAATACGAACTTGTTTCGTGATGCCGTAGGATGGGACTCTTTGCTGTTAACCCGCAATATCCCGATCCGTATCGTTCACGGACTTCATGATGAAACGGTTAATATTCAGGAGTCCAGAGATTTTGCCATATTGCGCCCCTGGTGCCAGTTAAAAGAACTGGATTCTGACCATGGTCTTTTGTCCTGCATCGATGGGATTGTCGAGGACTGTATAGAGTTTTTCCGATTGAAGAATTTGATAAATGACAAAAATAACTCGTTTCTTTAGCTGATAACCATAGATATTTTTAAAATCAGGAAAAAATGACTCACCGAATTCTGTTAGTCGATGACGATGAAGAACTTTTAGCTGCCTTGCAGTTAAAACTCCGCAAAGAAGGCTATGAGATAGATACTGCTCCTGATGGTGAGGTGGCTCTCGAAAAAATACAGGCTGGTTTGCCGGATCTGGTTATTTTGGACGTTAATATGCCTCGAATGAATGGAATGGATGTTTGCAAAGCCCTGCGGTCCAACGATAGAACCCGGGATATTGCGATCATCATGCTCACTGCCCGTGATGATGAAGTGGATCGAATTTTAGGCTTGGAGTTTGGTGCGGACGACTATGTGACCAAACCTTATAACCCCAGAGAGTTAATTCTTCGGGTCAAGGGTTTGCTAAAACGCATTTTTCATTTTCAGGATAATCCCGGCACCTCGGAATATATTGAGGTTGGGCCTTTATCCATTGATCTGAGCAGGCATGAAGTTCAGGTTGAGGGTGAAGTGGTGGCATTGACATTGACGGAGTTTAAACTTCTCTCTTATCTGATTCAAAACCCCGGAAGAATAAAAACAAGGGATTTCCTTCTGGAGCAAATTTGGGAATACAGTGATGGAGTATTTTCCCGAACTATTGACACACATATCCAGAGATTACGTTCTAAATTAAAAGATGCGGGCAAATACATCAAAACCGTTCGCGGTGTAGGCTATCGTTTCGAAAAAGGTGACTGACCCCCCGTTATTGTTAATCCGTTCCCAGATTAATGATAACCGCTCCTTCCTTTATGTATCTTTTTGAATTGCTTTCCTGTTAGACATTTGCCTATCAAAAAGTGACAGGACTGTAACATCATCTTGATTTCCTGTTAACACAGTATCCCTATAATGATCTTAAGTTTAGAAAACGACCTGATATTGACCGGCTTATATTTTCAGGTTGGGAAGTGGAGCCTCCCTCAAATGGGGGTGGCAGGATCATACTTAGAGAGGAATTATTTACTAATGAGCAGTCAAATAGATAATCAGAAAACTACCGGAAAACGCTTAAGAGCATGGAGGAAGTCCGTCCCGTTAAAACTAATGGAATTGTCTCGTTTGATCAAGGTTTCACAAGGCTCACTGTCTGATCTGGAAAATGACAAGTCTTTGCCCTCGGCTACTACCCTGTCAAATTTATCCCTCTACACTGATTTGAATATATATTGGCTGCTAAATGGGCAGGGTTCGGTGACGAGGCAGCTGAACCCTGGGGCAGATAAGTCTGTAGAGCAGTCTAGACTTTACGAAGACTTTATGTTTATGATGCAGGATAGAAAATTAAAAACGGTTGTAGAACTTACAATCAAGATTTACAGGGAAGGGGACACCAAGAAAAAATCCCAGATGCAGGGGTTTCTTTCTGCCTTAAGCTGAAAAAGGAGTTAAAGCCCGGGATTCAGATATTCCTCGAACATTACGTTGTCCAAAAATTCATCCAGGTCGGTGTATTCGTCGGAAATTATTTTTGCGCGTTCTTCAGTTGAGTCATCAAATTTTTTGAGTCCGGCAGACAGAATTCGATTTCTCATTTCCTCAATTCTTCGGGTTTCCTGATCCTCGATGTTTTTCTTTATCGCCTGAAACTCTTTGACTTTGTCGGCAATTTTTTCACGCATAGCCGCTTTCCTCTGCGACTGAATTTCCTCGATGCGGCTTCTCTTCTTTTTTACCAGGAACCCTGCCACGATTTCTTCAATTTTTCTTTGCTTCTGGTAGCCTTTCAACAGGGTTTCTACGATCTCTTGTTTCTTGGATTCGGGGAGGGTTATGCCTTGCAGAAAAGCTTTTTTCAGCACGGCCCTTTCAGCGCGGGGCTTGCCCCAGCGGTATTCATTTTGTTCGTCTACCTTTACGGTCATGACCCCATTTTTGGTTTTGAGGATTGAATAGGCGTTAATGAAGGGATAGCCATGATAATGGAAGTTAGCTTTCAATTCGCTCACGACCATATCCATGATTTCCGGTGTCATGGTTAATCCCCTTCCTAAATCAAGATAATTATCCACATCATAAGAGTCGATGAGAGTATTGCCAACAACACGGATTTTTTTCACAAATGGCCTGGAGTTCTCAGCTACAGATTTTCCCGGTACAATAAGAAAAAGTGCCGATAATAAAAGGGCCAATATATAGCTTTGGGAAGGATGAACGCGACCTGATTTCATGTCTGCTTTTCCAGAAATACGGCGATGGATTTGAATGAAGGGGTTTTCGATTGCGGATCAAATTGGCGCGGCACCAGAATATTGCTTTCGGGGTAATACATCATGATGTTTCCCTGTTTGATGGGATAAGCCTGTAATTTTTGGCCGGTCATAACTCCAGTATCATTTTTTACTGTCACAGTATCTCCCTCGCTCAATCCGACCCTTGTTATGTCCTCTTCACTCATTAAAACGACATTTCGCGATGAAACGCCACGATATCGGTCGTCCGGCTCATAAACCACGGTGTTGAATTGTCCTTCCGAGCGAATCGTCATTAAAATAAAACTATTTTCCTTGGTTCTCCTAACGGCAGGAATGGGGCAGACTTTAAAGATGGCTTTGCCGTCAGACAGGGAAAACCGGGGAGTATGGAGAACCCTGCCATCAATATGAAATTCTTTACCTGTCTGGTCAATATTTTTCAACAGTTCGAATCCGGGGATGATGCTACTGATGATTTCCCTGATGTTCCCCGTATGGCTCATAGATTCCCACGGTAGTTCAGAATCACCCAACACTCGTCGCGCAATTTCGGCGATTATTTTCACTTCGCTCCTGGGGCCAGAATAGCGTTTAGGGCCTCCATCACTGAGTCTAATAAAACTGAACATGCTTTCCTGCGTAGTCGGTTCAGGTTCTTCATCCCGAGCCAGTACGGGTAGAATGACGCTGGTCCGGCCGTGTCCAAGAAAATGTCCCTGATTCAAAGTGGTATTGAGAAAAAGACTAAAACCAATTTTAGCCAGAGCCGTCTGGGCAAACTGGGAATCCGGATTCGAGCCATATAAATTGCCTCCCAGGTTGCAGGCGAAATCAATTTCTCGATTATTGGCGGACTCTACACAGGCTAAAGTATCAAGACCCGGTTCTGTGGGCAGAATCACTGGGAACTTAGCCTGCAGATTATCCAGCACCGCTTGCTTCAATTGTGGCGTGACACCCATAGAACCAATTCCCTGCACATTGCTATGCCCCCGCAAGGGCAGGAGTCCTGCATGCTTTTTCCCCACCATCCCTCGCATGAGCGCCAGGTTGACGATGGCCTGAACATTGTTCACTCCGAAGGTATGGTGAGTGATTCCCATCGACCATGCAAACACGGTATTTTTGCTCTTGGAATAGATGTCTGCGGTTTTTTCAATTTCTTCGCGTGAAATGCCGGAAGCGGATTCTAAAATCTCCCAGGACTCCGCTTTGATATCCTCTTCAATTTCCGCAAAGTTTCGGGTGTGGCTGTTGATAAAGTTTTGGTCTAGTAACTCGGGGGTTGTTCCTGCTTGATCCAACAGGGCTTTTGCTATGCCTTTAAGAAGCGCAATGTCTCCACCTATATGAGGCTGCAGGTAGAGACTGGCGATATCTGAACCGAATAACAGGCTCCGTATATCAGAAGGGACACTGAAGTTTTCCAGCCCGCGTTCTTTCGCTGGATTGACCACAATAACTTGTCCGCCACGTCGGCGCACATCCATGAGAATGCGCATGAAACGCGGATGGTTGGAGGCGGGGTTGGCACCAATCAAAAAAACCAGATCGGCGTGATCGAGATCGTCCAACTGAATTGTGGCGGTGCTGGTTCCCAAGCTCTGGCTCAATCCTACGCCAGAAGCTTGATGACAAAAATAAGAACAATTGTTGACGTTGTTGGTGCCATACATTCTGGCAAACAGTTGCAGAAGAAAACCCGCTTCATTTGAGGAACGTCCACTGGCGTAGAAGAACGAACGATCAGCGGATGTCGATTTGAGTTTGTCGACCACCCGGTCAAAGGCTTCCGCCCAGCTTATAGGGTGGTATCGGTGATCTCCGGCTTCACAAAGAACGGGTTGGGTCAAACGTCCGCTCAACTCCAGTTCGCGAGGAGACCACTTCGCAAGAGTGGGAATATCGAATCGATTGAAAAAATCTTCTGGCAAGGCCCCTTGCATATCGGAAGCCTGTGCCATGAAAGATTTGTTGCAAACAGCGGGGAAGTGGTTTTTTTCATCGCGCATTCCACCTGCCTGTCCACCCATTCCCAGCGCGCAACTTTTGCAGTTATTCCGGGAAGCCAGTGCCTTAAGCATGGGCCATAAGCCGCCCGCCCGACGCGCCATCTTGAGTGAATAACGGATGGCACCCCAGCCTCCTACACGGTGAGGCAATTTAACGCGCATGGTTTTTGCTCCTTGCAGGGGAAGGACTAGCCCAACTGCCCGAGGGCATTTCCTGTCTGGTAAAAACTATTGCTAGTTGCCCCTGCGGCTAGCAGTCAGGTTCCTAATGAACTTTGCAGAACCCAACCCTGAGCCAGGGGGGCATTTCTTGTCTGGTAAAAACTATTGCTAGTTGCCCCTGCGGCTAGCAGTCAGGTTCCTAATGAACTTTGCGGAACCCAACCCTTTTGCTCATCGTTGAGACGAACTTCCAGCCAGTCATTATGCTTGTCGGTGACGGTTACCAGCGCGCCCTCGTGCAACTGGAATAAAGTAATCGCATCTACAGCGCGCCCAGACTTCACTTCGACATTTGTAGCCAGAACCACTCCCAGTTTCAAATCAGATTCACTCTTGATTTTAACTCCAATTGAAACAAATGACAGCAAAAGAACAAAAAGAAGGGCGTTGCGGGCAATTTTTAGAAAAGGAAAACACATCGACAGGGCAAGGGTGACCCAAAAAATAAAATTTAAGCCAATGGCAAAATAGACCAGTTCATTAAAGTTGAAATCGTTGACCCAGAAAAACAGAATATTCAGCGTTCCGGGTGGTGGCGGTTCTATTTTGTCCTGAGTTTGCTGAATGGCAAACTTTAAATTTGCGGCCAGGTTTTCATCGCGCGGAATCCATTTTTGGGCGTGGACATAATTTAAAATAGCGGGCCCTGTTTTGCCCATTCTAATATAAGCATTTCCCAAATTGTAATACAGATATCCGTTACGCACTCCATCATGAATTAAGGCTTCATAAGCCTGGGCTGACTCGACATATTGTTTGTCAGAATATAGGCCGTTGGCGCGAACGACTTCATTTAGATAGTCAGAGGCTTCTGCTTGCAGGGTGGGGGAAAGCGTCAGTAACATAAATAAAAAGAATGAAATGGTATTGGAAAGCTTCATGACTGTTTCTCCAATACCTTGATCAGGTTTTCAGATTCGCCGAGTAGTTGTTTTGTACTACCTTGGGTCATGGGTGCGTATTGCAGGGTTTCGCATTTTTCAAGAAGTTTTCGGGTTTCCTCGGCTTGGCGCGTCTCATAGTTTGATTCTTTCAGGCGAACCGCCACTTCTTCAGCGGTGATGGCTTTGCCTTGTAGGTTCAGTTTGTCTCCAACATATTCACGTAAAATTTCTGATAACTCCCGGGCGAATTCTTTGGAATCGGAATGCTCGGACATTTGTTTTAAACGCTGGTGGGCATTTTTATAGGCATTGCGACGTCGGTAAAAAGCCACGTCATATTTCATGCGATTCTGCTGTTTCATTATAAATACTGAAATGACGAAGAGAATCACTGGTGAGCCAAAACCTGCTCCCAAGAATGTTAATGAGTAAACACCGCCATTTTGAAACTTATCCAGTTCGGTATAGATGGGCAAAATATCAGTGCCAAGAGTTTCAATTTCTGGTTTAGTCGTTGGCACATCTTGCTCTCTGGATCGTACGAGATTAAGCTCTTCTTTTATGGACGAGGGTTCTATATTTAACGAAATAGCCTGAGTTTTCGCGATGCGGTATTGTGCATTTTTCGAATCAAAATAGGGCAGTGAAAATTTTGGCAGGGTCTTGTTCCCCGCCTCCAAAGGCACCAGGGCAAATTTGAAAATCTTTTCTCCCCTGATTTGGTTGTTGTCAACAGTTTGCTTGAATTCGGGTTTATCCGGGTAGATTTTAAACTGGTTTTTTAAATCCGGTTCTTCAACAAATACATCCTTGATATTACCTCTTCCAGAAACGGTCACTGTCAGGGTGGTGGTGTCTCCGACTTCAAGGTCATTTTTCCCAAGTTCTGCCGAAATATCAAATTGTCCGATTAAATTTTTGAATCCTTTTGGCGCCCCATCTGGCAGAGGTAGAATGTCAACCGAAAGTGGTTGCGACCGTAGAACCTTATGCTCGGCTTGGGTATTTCGACCAAAAGGATCACGGAAAATCTGGCTAAGTGGGTCCCGGCTGGAACGGTTTCGCGTATTCTGGAAAAGGTCCAGCTCAATGATGGCTGAAGGAATTTCAATCAATCCCCTTTTTAGAGGAAAGAGAGCAATTGATAATTCCTGTACATGATATTGCAGTCCGTTAATGACTTTAATGTATGTCTTGGGTTCCCCAAGCTCTTCTTTGTTGAACCAGGTTTTATCGAAAGGCAGTCTAAGGTCCAGGTTTTTGGCTTCAACACGATGGAATAAACGAAAGCTATAGACCAGTTGTTCACCAAGGTAGGCCTTTTTGCTGGATAGGGTGGTTTCAATAAAAGCAGCTTTGTTTTCGTGTGTTGCGTTATTCGAAGGCTTCTGCACCTCAACAGTTATGGGCTTTGTGGAATAAGTTGTTCCGTTTATTCGCACCCTTGCAGGACCAATAAAAATTGCCCCTGTATTCATGGGTGTCAGCCGGTACTTATAGGTGATGGAAACACTTCTCTGGGTATTGATGTACTGGGTTGAGGAAGATTTGCCTGCCGAAGTAATTCTGAAATCTGGCAGTGAAGGCAGTTCGGGCGGAGGTGTGTTCTGTGTCCCTCTAATAACGATGGAAAGTTGCAGGACATCCTCAAGAGTCAATTGGTTCTTGTCAACCGTTGCCGTGACGGAGATATTCTGCCCAAAGCTCATACCGCTGAGAGCGGGGATCAGGAGAAGGGTGAGTAACGCGATTTTTCTAAACGTGCATATTTTCATTTTCACCAGTCGTTCCCCTGATAGGCGGACTTTGCTTTCCCTGCCTGCATGCGGCTGATGTTTTTTAAATCTTCGGTGAGTCCTTCCAGCATTTGTTCGGCTTTTTCTTTAGAGATTTCTGCTGTGGGTTCTCCAGATTGGTTGGAGCTTTCGGGATTCTCGTTTTCCGGGCTTTTATTTTTAGAGTCGGCATCATCAGGCGGGGGTGATTGATTATCTTCCTGCGGATCGCCCTCATTACTCTGGTTTTCGCCTTTTTCATTTTCGGAAGGCTTGTCTTCACCCTCTTGTTTATCTTTTTCTGAATCCTGCTCTTTTTTGTTTTCTAATTGACGGCGAACATATTCTAAATTGTACTTGGCGTCCATATCGCTGGGATCGAGTGCCAGCACTTTTTTATAGGCCGACTCGGCTTCTTCCAGTTTTTCCAGTTTCACCATGGCGTTGCCAGTGTTGTAGATTGATTTTTTCTGGATGTCCGGGTTTTTTTCATCCAAAGCGGATTGGCTGTAGGCCTGAAGTGCTTCCTGGAACTTTCCTTCCCTGTAATGCGCGTTGCCCAGGTTATAGGCGATGCGTGAATCTTCAGGACGGTCAGTGTGTGCGAAAGAGAAATTCTCAGCGGCTTCTCTAAACGCCCCTTCGTGGTACTGGGAAACGCCCTTCTGGATTTTTGCATTTACGGATTCTGCAGATCCGGAAGAGGGCAGAATAAGAAAAATAAAGACGAGGATGAGGGGGGGCCATAGCATAATTTTAGCAACGGAAGAATGGGTGTTCCCGGCTACAGTGAGCCGGGAACTCTCCAAATAGAAATGATCAACTTTCAACTTACCTTCTGTCTCCCATGAGCCTGAGTAGCATGAGGAACAGGTTGATGAAATCCAGATACAGGGTCAGTGCCCCTCGGATGGCTTCTTTGGTATCTTCTTCGGTGCCTTCATTACCGAGAATATTCATCTCTTTGATCTTTTGCGTATCGTAGGCGGTCAGCCCAACGAAAATGAGCACTCCGGCATAGGTGATGAGGGTGTGCATCATAGAACTCTGCATGAACATATTCACCAAGGATGCAATGATGATTCCGATAAGGCCCATGAACAAAAAGCTACCCCATGAAGTCAGGTCTTCTTTTGTTGTATAACCGTACAGGCTCATCGCGCCAAAGGTGCCTGCTGTGACCAGAAATGTGGAGAAAATGGATGCTGATGTATAAGCCATAAATATGGCGGAAAAAGTGACGCCGGTCAGGCCCGCATAGAGCATGAAAACACCGGTTGCCTGGCTTGCGCTCATTTGCATGACCCGTGATGCCAGCCAGAATACAAGTCCTATCTGGGCGATGATGAGTACAATCGGTATTACGGGGTTGCCGAAAATAACATTCATCATAGTTGGATTGTTGGATATATAAAAGGCCATGAAACCAGTTATTCCCAATCCGGCAGTCATCCAGTTATAAACACGTACCATGAACCTCTGTTGTTCGGAGGCAGTAGCATCCACGCTCATGGTTCTGTAAGAGCTATCCATTGTTTTTTTCCTTTCGTGTGTATTAAACGGAGCCGTTTATGCCGACTCTTATGTCAAATAAAATCGCAACCACTGGTTGTCAAGTACATTGGGTGGAAAAAAGGGAACAACTGCCCATTAAGCCGAGAGAACGCTTATCTGTAATGTGAAGATATTGCTCATTGGCCCCACGCCTAACGGCATTTTACCAAAATCCGGTTGGTGAATGCAGACTAAATTTATGATTTTTCCGAAGGTCTTTTTTCAGATAAACAGGTCTCAGCGACCAGAAAAATTAATGCTATGAAAATGAACCATTGGAAACGCTCCTGCCAGATTTTTCTGCGCTCTGATTTCAACTCTTTTTTCTCGACATGCTTTTTGATCTGGTCCTTGTAGATGGTTTTTAAATCGATGTCCCCGGTGACGGAGCGGACGTAACTGCCCCCTGTCTCCAGAGCAATTTGTTGCAGTGTGGTCTCGTCGAGTTTTGAGAGAATGACCTCTCCCTGCTGATTTTTTCTGAATCCTCCATTGCCGGAAGGATTGGGCAAGGGAGCACCCATTTCCCCGCCAATTCCGATGGTGTATATTTTTACTCCCTGACTGCCCGCTGACTTCGCGGCTGAGAGAGCTTTCCCTGTTTGATCTTCTCCATCGGTTATCAAAATCAGGGCTTTGGATTTTTTCTCCTGCGTGCGAAACGCTTTGACGGAGGTCTCAATGGCATTGCCGATGGCGGTTCCCTGTACGGGGATCAATTGCGTATCAATAGCAGAAAGAAATATTCTAGCGGCACCATAATCGAGAGTCAGTGGGCACTGGACGAATGAGGTTCCGGCAAAGGCAACGAGTCCGACTCGATCTCCTTCCATCATATCCAGAAGGTCGGAGATTTTTCGTTTCGCCCTCTCAAGGCGGTTGGGCTTAATGTCTTCTGCCAACATGCTGTTAGAAACATCCAGAGCGACGATGACATCGACCCCGCGTTGATGCAGGTCTTCCCATTGGTAGCCCCAGCGCGGTCGGGTTAGAGAAAGCAAAAGAAAAAGGATAGCCAGAACGATGAAAATGGTTTTTCTAAGATGCCTTTTTTCCAGCCCTGGATGAACCAGTCGGGATAGCAAGGGATTGCCACAAAACTTCAGGGTTAGTTGATGCTTTTTTCTCACGCCCCATACCATGAAAAAAATCAAAGGAACCAGACACCAGAATAAATAAAAATAACCGGGATCACCAAATCGCATGGTTTAAGGAATCCTTCTCAAAAGGGTATTGGAAAGACCGATTTCCAGCAAAAGGAGTATCAGTCCCGGTACCAGAAAATAGTGGAACATCTCCTTGTACTCGGAATGGTCGATCACTTTAACTTCCGACTTTTCCATTTTGTCTATCCGCTTGTAAATATTTTTCAGAGACTCCAGATCGGTGGCTCGGAAATACTGACCACCGGTAATTTTTGATATTTCTGTGAGCGTTGTTTCATCTATATCTACCACCTGATAGACATAGCGTTGGCCAAAAATAGAATTGACCAGAAAGGGTGCCTTACCTTTGGTGCCGACACCAATGGTGTGAATTTTTATTCCAAAGGTTTTGGCTGTTTGGGCGGCTTGAAGCGGGGCCAGCGCTCCCGCATTGTTTCTGCCATCAGTCAGTAGAATGATGACTTTGGACGTTGACTCGAGGTCTTTAAGCCGCTTTACAGCAATCCCGATAGCCGAACCAATGGCTGTGGAGTCACCGGCCATGCCAATTTCCAGTTTGCTTAAAAATGATTGCAGAATGCCTTGGTCGAGGGTCAACGGGCATTGTGTGTAGGCCTGTTCGCCAAATACCACCATGCCTATTCGGTCGTTGGGACGGTTTTCAATGAATTTGGAGACCACTCCCTTCACCACAGTGAGCCGAGTGATGCGCTTTTCTTCTTCTATAAAATCCAACGCCCGCATGCTTCCCGAGGTGTCCAGAGCCAACATGATGTCTACCCCGACTGAAAGAATTTCTGTGCTCTTGTGCCCTTCCTGCGGGCGGGCCAGGGCAATGATTAAAAGAGCCAATACCAAAAAACGTATTATGACCGGGAGTCCTGCGTAGAGATCAACTCTGGATGGGCGCAGAGATTTCAGAACAGCGAGGGATGAAAAATGCACGGTTGTCTGATAGTCCTTCCTCAATTGAAATGCAAGCAGAGGCAACGCTAACAGGAATAGCAATAGCCATGGATTTTGAAACTGGAAAAAAATCATGGCTGATTTATAGCTTCAGGAGGTTGGGCATCATGGATGAAGTTGATGATGGACGGCATCTCGTCTTTCGTCTGCTCGGCCTTGGCAAATTTAACACGGTCTGTATGAGTCAGGATGGAACGTACTTGTAGCTTCAGGTTGTCGCTTAGGCTGGGGAAATGTTTAAAGTGTGCAGTAATCTCTTCCGTGGTCCATTCCCGAGCTGGAAACTGATAACGGTTTTCCAGATACCTGCGAAAAATTTCTGACAATTCAAAGAAATGTTCCTGGGTTCGGCCAATTTGCAGCCAGTCTTTGTTTTTAAGTGTTTCGAGTTCTTTGAACGCCAACTGCTCTGGGGTCAATGCTGGAACGGGAGCGGGAAGATTCAGGGAGAAAGGCCGGGACTTCCATTTACACCATAAAAAGTAGAGCAGTCCTGAAAAGGCAAGCACTGCCAAGGCCATCCAGAAATAATCCAACCAGGGCAGGGGATACTCTTGCAAAGGCTTGATGTCGTGAATGCCTTCCGGGCTTCCCGGTATGCTAAGAAGAGATTGCACCTCCAGGCTCACTTTGGGAGTCTGGATAGTTCCCTGAATGTTTTTACCTTTTTGGTCGGGAGCATTAAAAGTTACCGGGATGGAAGGGATGATTAATTCCCCAGTGTCGTCGATGCGAAATTTAAACCAGTATTCGTGGATGGTTTGTTCGTTTAGTACGCGGGGCGTACTTTCGCCCTGCTCGATAAACTCCAGGCCTTTTGGTGCTTCAATATCAGGTGCGACGGGGTGGATGTCTGGATCGTGCTGAACGGTGATGGTGTAAGTCGCAATATCCCCAAGCGTGAAAGTGTCAGGAGTGATGTGAGTGCGGACAGAAACCGGATTTAAAATTTCTTCAGCGACAGAAAATGGGTTCGAGCAAAATATAATGGTAAGAAAAAGAAAAAGTCCTGTCGATAGTTTTGCCGGGGTTGTTACATTTTTCATTGGCCGGAATGAATACTCCTGACTTTTGCAAGGCATGAGTCGATGAGTGATTGCAGGGGGAGGGTTGAATCTGAAACCTCCGCCCGAAACAGCCAGATCAAGGCTTCCTGACAATTTCCCAGGTCTGCATACAAGCCACCCACTGTTTGAGCCGCTTTTGCTCTTTCCATGCTGCCGGTTTTTTGCATTTCCCATACTTTTATGAACTGGTCGATGGCCTGTTCTTTTAAACCGGAATTCATCAGGCGGGTTCCCACGGCTTGATACTCATCGCTCAAACTCTGGTTTGATATAGTCTTTTGGACAGTTGATTGGTTTTTTTTAGGACCACTTGGCTTATTTGCAAGCTTGGTGAACAATGCCACAAGAGCTAAAAAAGTCACTGCCGTGAGGATGATGACAAATATTTTAAGTTTTTTGCTGACCCCATCGGCAGGGGTTTCTTCAGGCGCATGGTTTGTCATTAATGTTTCTTTTCCCGCATTTTAAAGTAGCGGATGATGGGGTCAGTTAAAGACCGGTTTGTGTGAATTTCGATAGTATCTATACCTATGGTACTGAAATAGGTTTTTCGTTTTTGCCTTTTTTCCTGAAACTGTTTGGCGTATTCCCCGGTCATCTCCTTGTCATGGGTATCCACCAACAGGGTTTCCCCGGACTCCGCATCTTCAAGCTGAATCAAGCCGACATCGGGCAGGGTTTCCTCGCGTGGGTCGGTGATGCTGATGGCAACCAGATCGTGTTTTTGTTTTGCCTGCTTCAATGTTGTCTCATAGCCATCATCCTGAAAATCAGAAATTAAAAAGGCAGTGGTTTTTCGTTTCTGAACTCTCAAAAGATATTCCAGGGGCAGGGAAAGTTTAGTGCCTTTACCTTCTGGCTTGAAATTCAGAATGGTGCGGATGATATTCCAGATATGTGCTTTGCCTTTTTTTTGGCGGTATGGTGTGCTCTATTTTATCGGAGAACACGATCAGCCCGATCTTGTCATTGTTTTTGATGGCGGCGAAAGCGAGGATAGAAGCAATCTCGGCAGAAACCTCATTTTTAAGTTTCTCGGCTGAGCCGAATCCGCCAGAAGAGCTCACATCAACCAGAAGCATGAGGGTCAACTCGCGCTCTTCCTTGAACTCTTTAATGAATGGTTGATTCATTCTGGCGGTCACGTTCCAGTCGATCAACCGGACATCGTCACCGGGCTGATATTCTCGTACCTCGCTGAACTCCATTCCCCGTCCTTTAAATGCAGAGACGTATTCACCCGCCATAATGTCATTGACCAGATAATTGGTCTTTACCTGAATGGCTTTGATGTGCTGCAATAATTCAGGCGACAGGTTTTTATCCTGCTCAGGAGCAGAAACCGGTTCGTGGAACCAATTCCGAAATGGTTGAGTCAGGGTCTTAAGCATCGTTAAGGAACTTCAAGGGTGTCGAATATTTTTTTGAGGATATCATCTGACGTCACGTTCTCGGCTTCAGCCTCATAGGAAAGGATGATCCGGTGTCTCAGCACATCCATGCCTATGCTCTTAATGTCATGCGGTACAACATAACCACGGCGTTGCAAAAAGGCGTAGGCTTTTGCGGCTCGGTTTAAAAAGATGGATGCTCGCGGCGAAGCACCATACTGGATCATTCCCTTCAAGGATGACAATTGATGACCTTCCGGGTCGCGGGTTGCCGCAACCAGATCGATGATGTAGTCCTGTAGGTTTTCATCAATATAGATTTCGTCAAACACTTTCCGCGCCTGCATAATTTCCGCAAGAGACACCACCGGCTTAACCTGATGAGCGTTGTTGGAGTTGGACATTCTCTGCATAATAAGCTTTTCCTCCTCACGAGTGGGGTAATCGATATGGAGTTTCAACATGAACCGATCCACCTGGGCTTCTGGGAGTGGATAGGTGCCCTCCTGCTCAATGGGGTTCTGGGTGGCAATCACCATGAACGGTTCTTCGAGTTTGAAGGTTGTGCCAGCAATTGTGATCTGTCTTTCATGCATGGCTTCAAGCAGTGCACTTTGAACTTTGGCGGGAGCCCGGTTGATTTCATCCGCAAGAATGATGTTGGCGAAAAGAGGTCCCTTTTTAATGTCGAACTCGCCGGTTTTGGGCTGATATATCTGAGTTCCCAGCAAATCGGCGGGCAACAGGTCGGGGGTGAACTGAATGCGTTTGAAATCGGCTTTTACCGATTGGGCCAGGGTTTTCACCGCAGTGGTCTTGGCCAGACCCGGCACTCCCTCTACAAGAACATGTTCTCCGGTCAACAGCCCCAATATCAATCGCTCGGTCAGATATTTTTGCCCGACCATGACTTGTTCCAATTCATGTAAAAGGGAAGGAATGAATGCACTGGCCTGATTGACGTGTTCGGTTATTTCATCGATCTTCTGTACCATGTTAGAAAAGCCTTTGGGTAAAGTGGTCGTTACGGGGAACTACGAAGATTGTTCGCATGTGGAACCTTGAAAATATAGTTCAATTTGCTGGAGAATGTAATTAATTTTTTTTAATTTGCCACTAGGCGTACCCCTTGTATGTTTGCAAGGAGGTAATATTGTAGTAATAGTTGTTCCTGTGAG
>JACNKA010000187.1 GCA_014382285.1 Nitrospinota bacterium
TGTCCTGTTTCGGGAAAAAGAATTGCAACGCTTGCGAAAAATTCCAGAGCGAACTCTTTATTTCAACCTGACTGGCTACCACCAGGCTCAGGAAGCAGGCGGAATGTTATTCACTCCCGCTATTCCGGCCCATTACGCACTCGATGTCGCACTCGATGAGTTGATCGAAGAAACCGTTGCCGGCCGGGTACAACGCTATGCCGATGCGGCAAAGTTTTTACGTGCCGGGTTTGAAGACCTCGGTCTGGAGTTTTTGATTGCCGAAGGCTGGCGAAGTAATTGCCTGACGGGCCTACGCCTGCCAAAGGGAATGAGCTATGAAAAACTTCATGGTGCGTTGAAGGGCAACGGGTTCGTCATCTATGCAGGACAAGGCAACCTCAGCGACAACATTTTTCGCGTGGCCAATATGGGGGATATCACTCAGGAAGAGTTTGAGCGGTTTCTGCAAACCCTGAAAAATATCTGCAATCTATAAGTACGGTAATTTAAAAAATTGCCCTGGAAGAGAAAGACAAGAAAAACAGAGAAATCTCATCCCGACACCAAATGCTTTGATAAAGCGATTCCATCACATTCTGAGTTATTTTTTGCCCTTTTGTCACAACAATACATGACAGAATCAAAACAATACCCCAGCCCATTCACAACAGAACCTCCCTATATTGATTACACATGGAGATCAATACGACGACTACCACTTTGTGGCTCTCAGCGTAAATTTATTTCCGCATTTAGAATAAATATGGGATAACTATATTATTACTTTATTAACTATTGAACCGGTCACTGCGAACGACAATTACTTTTCGATCCTATAAACATAATTGTATGCGGAGGGTAAGTACCATGATTGGACCACTAATACCTAATGACACCCCAAAGTCTCCCACCCCTGCTATCCCGACAAATGCCTCAACCAATGTGATTTACGCCGACAAAGATCTGAATATCCAATACATGAACCCGGCTTGCGAGAAAACGCTAAAAACATTGGAACAGTACCTGCCCGTCAAAGTTGATGAAATTCTGGGTAAATCTATCGACATATTCCATCAGAACCCGGCCCATCAAAGGAAGATTCTTGCAGACCACAGGAACCTGCCACATCAGGTCATCACTCAGCTTGGACCCAAAAAAATCTATATACTGGTGAGCGTCATTTATGACAACAAGCAGGATTACCTCGGACTCAGGCTCTCCTGGTCGGTGGTGACTGAAAAATAGCCCTGAAAGATAAAGGCCGGAAAAACAAGGAAACCATGATCAGCGTTTTAGATCAAATTGGAGAGGGTCGAGGGTCTGACGGCGACTTCCAAAGAGCTTTTAGCGATCCATCGCGCCATAGACCATAGAATCAAAACTGAATTTAATCACCAGAGGCCCCTACTCAAACCTTCAATTCCGGGTAGGGGCAATTCTGCAAAATGCCATCTTAAAATCAACCTTGAGGACCCATCATGCGGATGAAAGCATTCAGAAGTTTGGGGTCGAATTCATGCCCCATTTGGGATTTCATAATGGTGAGCGCTTCAAGAGGTTTCAAGGATTTTTTGTAACTGCGGCGTGTGGTCAGAGCATCGTAGACATCGGTTAATTTGCAGATTCTCGCGAACAGAGCAATATCATCACCAACGAGTCCCTGATGATAACCTTCGCCATTATATTTCTCATGATGCTGCCCCACAACCTGGATGACTTTTTCTCCATAGCAACCTAAACCCCGCAAAACTGCCTCACCTTTATCCGTATGTTGCTTTACCATCTCAAACTCTTCCTCGGTTAACGAACCTATCTTATTGATAATTCCCTGGGGAAGGGTTGACTTACCAACATCATGAAGCATGCCACCAAGACCCAACTCATGCACCTCGTCAGCGGGCATACCTATTTTAAGGGCGAAGGACATGCAATAAAGGCCTACATTGATGCTATGGGTGTAGGTGTAGTAGTCCTTTTCCATAATTTTGCTCAAGCCATGAAACCCAAGTTTATTATCTTCCAGGCATTTTTCCATCAGTTCAACAACCTGGCCTGAACCACGCAGAATTTCAGGGGAAGAGTTGGCTTCGAAAAACTGGTGAGTGACATCTCGGGAAAGGTCATAAACCTTTTCCATTTTTTTTTCCGGGGTTGCGTCTGAGTTTATGACGTAATCGCGCAGAGCGTTGGTGGCGTATTCAAAATAAGCAGCAAGGTCTTGTTCATGAATAAAAAGTTCCTCAGTAAAATCTGAAGACCGCAACAGCGCACGCACCTTCTCACGATAACGAGGTTTTTTGCTGGCATACAAAACAAAACGGTTTTCATCATCATCCTGCACCTTGCAATAAATATCGAAAACCAGACTCGAGTTCTTATCCAGAATCTTGCTATCAATAGGATGAAAGTTCTCGGCACTATTCTCTAAAGGCATATATTACCCAATCCTAAAAATCAGGCATTCAAAAAAATAACGCATAACCACAACCTTAACAGGGAGAGTAATAATTACGAGAACTCTATTTTATATGAGATAAAGCTCTCACTCAATAGAGAATACATTATTTTATACATTAGACTTCATCTATCCTGCAATGGAAGAGGGATAAGTAGGGATATATCAAAATGTTTGCCAAATTTCACCTGCACCTCTTAAGACGACTTTTAATGCGTAATTTTTCTTCAAAAATCGATATCTAAAGAAAAACAATGATAATAAATAATGGGTGGAAAGAATTATGCAGGTGCCGTCTTAAAATCAGGCTTGCGGGCCCATCATGCGGATGAAGGAGTTCAGGAGTTTGGGGTCGAATTCATGCCCCATTTTGGTTTTCATAATGGTGAGTGCTTCAAGCGTTTTCAAGGATTTCTTGTAACTGCGGCGTGTGGTCAGAGCATCGTAGACATCGGTTAATTTGCAGATTCTCGCGAACAGAGCAATATCATCACCAACGAGTCCCTGGTGATAACCTTCGCCATTATATTTCTCATGATGCTGCCCCACCATTTCGACGACCTTTTCGCCATAGCACCCCAACCCCCTAATGACTTCAATACCATTGCTGGTGTGATTTTTTATTGTCTGAAACTCTTCTTCCGTCAAGGCACCTTTTTTATTAATAATTTCCTGAGGAATACTTGACTTACCAACATCATGGAGCATACCACCCAAGCCCAACTCATGTACTTCATCAGCAGGCATGCCAATTTTAAGGGCAAAGGACATGCAATAAAGCCCCACGTTGATGCTATGGGTGTAGGTGTAATAGTCTTTTTCCATAATTTTGGTCAGGCCGTGGAATCCAAGCTTGTTATCCTCCAGACATTTTTCCATCAGGTCCACAACCTGACCGGAACCACGGAGAATTTCGGGGGAGGAATTGGCTTCAAAAAACTGATGGGTGACATCTCGGGAAAGGTCATAAACCTTTTCCATTTTTTTTTCCGGGGTTGCGTCTGAGTTTATGACGTAATCGCGCAGGGAGTTGGTGGCGTGCTCAAAATAAAGCACAAGGTCGTCTTCGTGGATGAAAAGTTCTTCCATAAGCTCAGAAGATTCCAAAAGCTCACGCACCTTTTCACGATAACGAGCTTCTTTGCTGGCATATAAAACAAACCTATCTTCATCGCCTCCCTGAACCTTACTAAAGATATTGAACGCAAGATCCGAATTTTTATCGAGAATCTTGATATCAATAGGGTGGTATTGCTCAGCAAGCATGGCCTTTCAGGGCTCCCGTTTTACAAGTTTATTCTTATATTCCAACCAGCAATCCATCCAACAGTATTATGAAAAGTAAGATCCCAGTCTAGCCCTTAATACACTACTTTAGTAGCAAAACTCCCTGTAACCATAAAAAAAAAACAAAAAGTCTCAATATCCCGCTCATTCGCCAAATTAAAGAGATTCTTGGCAAAAAGCAACAAACCTTGACCTTTGTTTTTATAAGTACCGATATTACAACATGAATCAAGCCGTCACAAGACCGCCAAGACACTCTTTTGAACTGGCAACGACACCCCTCTAAAGAAAAACGAACATAAAGAGGAAGAAAACAGTCAGACAAATCACAAAAATGACTCGTTTCCATATTGACAGGTGAGCATCCTCTCGCCCGCTACCAACATGCCCCCAGTACCTGAAAACCCCATAAGGCTCGGTAAAATGCATACTCATGACGATCTCCTTTGGTTAAAAAGAACTCGACACCCTCTTTACTTATATAGGTCCTTTGGCCCCTACAAATATTCCTATAACCAGCCTTAATAAAAGTGGTAAATAAAGTTCACGCTCCTATATTAAATGTGAGGATGGCTGTTGATTTCACCTCATAACAAAGGGGAGGTGAGGAGGATGTTTTTCCCTGTCACCATTTATAACGCTGAGGGTAAAGTCGTCAAGGTTCTGTCAACAAAGTCACTACATGAAAG
>JACNKA010000062.1 GCA_014382285.1 Nitrospinota bacterium
CCACTCCCCTTTCCCGTTTGTTTTCTGCCCCCCCCCTTTTTGGGCACAAAAAAAAAACCCCCGCCCTTTTTAATAAACCCCTCCCGTGGTCAGACCCCCTACAACCGCCGCTTCTTTCGGCGGTGGGTCACTGCGCTGTTGCGGCAACCAGTTGGTGTACCCCGCGAGCAAAAGAGAAACCGTGGTCCAGAAGAAAAAACCTCTTATAATAGGAGGAGATTGACCCTCAATTTTATTGCTCTTGAAGAATACCCCCCAAAAGAACAACAACACAAACACAACCAATATATAAGTTGAAAAGAAAAACTTCAATTGATCGGCCTGAACGAGGTCGAACATATGAACCGTCATTAAAAAACAACCAATCGCAAAGGCACCAAATATTCCACCCCAAAACTTGGTGTTCATGCCTTCTCTCTCTCTACAATTCTGAATCACGTTTCCGAAAACAAAAACTCCGAAAACGGCAAACAGGATAGCAATAAACGAAAATAAAATGTCATGTTGCTCTGGTAGCATCGTTCTCCTCTCTCTCCTGAACCCTCAGATTACATTGGTGCGGGGTCCCAAAATGGAACCCCGCTATTAGTTAGCAGTTATTGTTGTTGTTGAGCCGGTACCGGAACACCCTCCGGGGCTTTTGCAACAGCTTTTTTACCGGTCAAACTACCCACCCAGAACACAACCACAAACTGTGTCCACACAAAAAGAGTGTTAAAGGTAAGCATCTTACCCGCCTCACCAATCGTAAGCGTATAAGCGTCTACAGAGTTATCACGAACAACCTCCGTAACGTGCCAGAACAAGCGAACTGCGGAACGGATGTAGCCCATGAGACCCATCAACCAGGTGAAGGAAATCGCCAGAAGGAAAATGGCATAAGTTCCCACCTTGGACTGGGTGCCCCATTGAATATCTCCGTAGGATTCAGAATCCTTAAACATGGAGATATTGATCGCCGTACCCGCAAACAGGGTCGTCAGTGTACTGGTCACCTGAGGTACGGAGAGCCCAACCCGCTGGTTAGCAGGGAGGAAA
This sequence comes from Nitrospinota bacterium, assembly GCA_014382285.1. Lineage (GTDB taxonomy): Bacteria > Nitrospinota > Nitrospinia > Nitrospinales > VA-1 > LS-NOB. Next base: position 1,039 of record JACNKA010000062.1, read on the forward strand.
TAACCATAAACGCCCAGGAAGATGATGTTACAAGCCGCGCCAACAAAAATAGCCGAGATCCAGCAGTTGCCCACCGTGGCCCATGGCACGTTAATCTTCTTATTCGCCCTCTGGTACAACAAAAAGCAGAGAATAGTAGTGGTAATCATAAGATTAACCGCTGTATTCTTCGCCGACATTACACCAAAATGGCCAACTACAGGATGTTGTGCGCCACCCATCGCTTTCAACTCCGCCGGAGTCATAACAATGGTGTGCGGGGTCATCCACATGGTGAAAGTACAGATCAACAAAAGGATCATGTACTTACAATATTTCATATAACGATGCGACCCCTTGACCCGCGACATACCATTATGCAGGTAAGAGTTTGCACCGAAGAACAGCAGACCGATCATTACCGCCTGAATGATGAACAACCAAGCCATGATTCCACCCATCAGCGTAATACCCATCTGCTGGCGGAAAGCATAAACTTCTTTCATCAACCAATAGCCCGCGAAAGGCAGAGGAATCAGACCGAAAATCGCGATAAACATAGCCACATAACAAACCCAGTCATAATGAGCTCGTTCCTCTTCCGTTTTAGCGGTGAGGTAATGATATGCGGCGTAAGCACCAACGATTCCACCACCGAATACGATGTTTCCGAGAATCCGGTGAACACCGACCGGGTTCCAAAGAGTGGAATGAATAACGTGCCAGATATTTCCCAGGAAACGGCCTTCAGAGTCAATTCCACCGGGAGCCTGCATGAACGTCGCCCAGGAATTAGCCAGATACATCAGAACCGTACCAATGAGGTTAAGTAGAACTGAAAGACTAACGTGGATCCATTTCAGGAATTTGTCGTCCTTCATTTTGTCCCAGCCATAGTAGTAGACGTAGAGCACGCCCGACTCAGCGAGGAACATCAGTGCATACACATGCATAACCGGACGGAATATACCCGCCATATACTTGAAGAAACCCGGAAATAATGTGATGAATGTAAAGAGTAGAATACCACCGAGGATTGCTGTCCAGGAATAAGCGGTCAAGCTGACCTTCATAAGGTCATGCGCCAGTCGATCGTACTTGGCGGACATAACCGGATCTTCTTCCTTACTTCGAATCCCGATGAACTCGATGAGCATACAGAAAATTGGAACTGCCAGCACGAAGCTACCAAAATAAAGGTGCTGTTGATTGGCAACCCATAAAAGCATTCGACTGGGAGCAAACTCGTAATTATTGTAATCCGACTCGCCCAGCTCTGGAGCGGGAAAACCACTCACAGGACCTTTCAGCGGGTTACCTTCCCAGTCCTTATAGAAAACGTCTTGCCCCCACTCAATCTCTGCCTCGCCTTCGCCTTCGACGGCTTCTTCAGCCTGAACCTCTTTGGCGAATGCTTCTTCAGCAAAAACCTGTTCTGCAAACACTTCCTTGGCAATCGCATCGCTGGTCATGCCTGGAACAAGATACATGGCCATAGCCAGAATCAACCCCAGTGAAAATGTCGCTATGCTACGTTTGTTTTTCCCCAACATGGCTTAACCTCCTTTTGGATCTGATCAGGATCCGTTGCTAGTAATACGAAACTTTAAAAGGTACCTGTTTTTATATATCAATCTAACTTCTTTAATTTGAGCTAAATTCCAAATAATTCTCTATAAAAAATCTCAGCTCCTCCAGTGTCTGTGACAACACCAAACGTCATCCAACCTTTCACCGGAGCGAGGCCTGAAAATTCCAAAAACCCCGTAACTTATGATTTTATATGGGGTTTTCAGCCCCATGCTGCAACCATCTTTTTGGCGCATAAGTGCCCAAAATGATGGTGATTAGAACATAGCCTTTATTGAGTTGTCAAGACAAAATCGAGGCCTGGAACGCTGAAAATACGGTGTTTTTAAGATTTTTGCTTGTCTCCCTCAATGCGCATTTTGACCGAGTTTGCATGGGCTCCCAAATCCTCCATTTCGGCCAATAATGTTACAGTTTTGCCACAATTTTCCAAAGCCGAGCGGGAGTAAGAAATGACACTGGTTCGTTTCACAAAATCATACACCCCCAATGGCGAAGAAAACCGCGCCGTGCCACTGGTGGGCAACACATGATTGGGGCCTGCCAGGTAGTCCCCAACGGCTTCTGGCGTGTAATGCCCTAAAAATACCGCTCCTGCATTCTGAATCTTTTCCAGCCAATATTCGGGATCTTCCAATGCCAGCTCTAAATGCTCCGGGGCCAGGCGATTAGCCAGATCCACCGCCGCCTCGAGAGACTCTGTCACCAAAAGTCGGCACTGTGTGCTCAAAGAAGCTTCCATAATAGACTGACGAGTGAGGGTGTTTTTCTGTTTCTCCAGTTCGACCATCACCTCTCTGGCCAGCCCTTCCTCTGGAGTCACCAGAATCGGCACCGCTTCTTCATCGTGCTCGGCCTGCGACAGCAAGTCTGCCGCCACGTAGGCAGGGTTGGCACTATGGTCGGCCACTATCAGGATTTCACTGGGACCGGCTATCATGTCAATATCCACAATTCCAAACACCTGACGTTTGGCCAGCGCCACAAATATATTGCCAGGTCCGACGATCTTGTCCACTCTCGGCAGAGTTGCGGTACCAAAAGCCATGGCGGCAACAGCCTGAGCGCCTCCAACCTTATAGATTTCCGTGACCCCGGCGATATCAGCTGCAACCAGAACATGCGGGCGGGTTTGCCCATCGGGAAAGGGAGAGCACATGACCACACGATCCACACCGGCCACTTTTGCAGGAATCGCGTTCATCAACACCGAAGAAGGATAGGATGCTTTGCCGCCCGGAACATATATCCCCGCTGTTGCAAGCGGTCGCACCATCTGGCCTAAGCTGATCCCCTCTTCCTCGTAACGCCAGGACTCCTGCCTCTGGCGTTCATGAAATCGGCGAATACGTTCTGCCGCTTCTTTCAGCGCCACCAGTTCTTCCTCAGTCACACCGTCATAGGCCAGCCGAATCTCATCCGGCGTGACCCGTAGTTGCTCCACCGAAAGATCGTAACGATCAAAGCGGTGCGTGTATTCCAATAAGGCCGCATCCCCTCTTACCTTCACGTCCTGCAATATTTTGCGAACGGTTTCATCGTGAGTGAACAAATCCATACCCGAACGATTTTCCAACGCCTCGATCACCGCCTGATAATCCGAATCCGTAAATTTGCAAAGCTTCATATATATAGTCCGTTTAATTAAATTAAGAGACGTGCCTCAAATACTTTCCAAGTGGGATGCCAAAACCTCTATCCAGTAATTTCCCCTGTCGCACCGCTTTTCACAACCCGGCCTACACAATGAGAATCATCAGTGCGATGCCAGGATTTCATCCAGCAATTTTCCCGTCTCACCCGCTTTTCCCAGTCTGGCCTTTTCAATGAGATCCAAATGAGTTTTGAAAAATTTCAAATCTTCCGGGCTGTCAACATCGTACCAGACCGGCAAAAGCTCCAGGCTCGCGCCATTCTGCTCCAGATGTTCACATGTTTCACGCAAGACCGTCTCGGTTCCCCAAGTCACGCCGTTGAAAACCTCAACCACTTTTCCCCGCATGCCGATCAAATAATAGCCGCCATCGGTGCTCGGCCCCAGAATCATGTCCTTATCAGAACTCAAGGCCCGATATATATAGGAGACCGGCAGCGAGGGGCTGTCTGAACCAATGATAACAACTCGCTCATAGCCTTCAGCAAGCCGATCCTGAATCGCCCGGCGCATCTTATCACCCAACTTCTCTCCCTCTTGAACAAAAAGGCGGATATCAGAAACAAGCGTTTCGGTAAAAAAACCAGACTCGTTGGAGGGAGCGACTCCCACAAAGCGGTCTACATTTTCTACTTGCATGATGTTTTTGATACTGTCCTGAAGAAAGCAGGTATAAAGCCTGAGAATGGTTTCATCTGCAAGAAAAGGCGACAACCTCGTCTTCACTTTGCCCAAAATCGGATCACGGGCAAACAGTATCAAGGCGTTGTCATGAGTTTTCGCCATCATCGACTCCGGTCAGGAAATGACACAGGGTACCCTGACAAACCTTTACCGAGAGGAAGATTTTTCTCTCTCCAAATCAACCTTGACAGCAAACGACAAATTGATTGACTCAACCCTTTAAACTCCATAAAATTAACCCAGTAACCACAATCCCCGCAAAAAGGAATCGCCATCTTACAAGATCTCGACGTTTCGCTATTCTACTGGATCAATCAGCATTTTCAATCCCGAATAATAGGGCAGTTCATGCTGTTCATCACTATCAAGCAGAACTTCATCCATGTCGGCATTGCCTGTCTGGTTGCCATTCTGGTTGTTTACAAACGTTATGGGTTTGCTTTCATACTGGCAGTGGGTGCGACCGTTGGTCTGACCGATGCCAGCAGCCACTATCTTCTTAAGGAAGGAATAGGTCGTCTAAGACCCTGTCATGTTCTGCCAGACCTGATCAATACAGTGAACTGTTCAAACAGTTTTTCTTTTCCGTCAAACCATGCGGGCAATACTTTTGCCGCCGCAACACTCATCAGCCTTTGTTTTCGTAATACCACGCTACTGGCTTTTACATGCGCCCTGCTGGTCTGCTACTCAAGAGTGTACTTGAAAGTACACTATCCATTCGATGTTATTGCCGGTGCACTCTATGGTAGTTTGATGGGTTATCTCGGGCACCGCTACATCTATCTGCGGATTTCAAAACTTCTCCAACCCTGAAGCATGATCAAAATACTGATTCTGAAATTCAGCGCATTGGGAGATGTGGTCCACACTCTTCCTGTTGCTGCCACACTGAGAAGATCCCTGCCCGATTCTCACATCGCATGGATGGTTGAAGAGCGTTATCAGGATATCTTGCGCGACAACCCCGATATCGATGAGGTCATTCCCCTACGCACCAAAGTGTGGCGAAAAAACTGGAATGGTAAATCGCTAGGAGAAATTCTGGATACGATCAAAACCCTTCGCCAACATAACTTCGACTTTGTTCTCGATCTGCACGGGCTTCTTAAAAGTGGCATCATCGCCAGATTGAGCGGTGCGCCAACCCGAGTTGGGTTTCACCGAAAGAACTGCAAGGAAAAAGTCAGCACCCTTTTCACCAACCGTAAAGCCCCCTTCATGGCAGGAGGAATCCATGTTGTAGACATGTACCTCACGCTTTTGCAATCCGCGCTGGGCAAGATTACGGAAACCAGACTTTTCCCGCTCAAGGTTCCTGACGAAGCGGATGAAAAGATAGCGACTTTCCTCGACCAGCACCCGGACCTGACCTCCCGCCCGATTATTGCAATCAATCCCGGAGCAGGCTTTGAAAGCAAACAATGGGAACTGATCCGCTTCGCCGAATTGGCCGACCGCATTTCAGAAGAATTAAAATGCTCCGTCATGTTGACCTGGGGACCAGGTGAAGAATTTAAAGTCCAGCAAATTTCTGACCACATGCAACAACCAAAATGGATAGCCCCGCCCACCTCCATTTTAGAATCTATTGCTCTGTACAAACGGATGTCACTGCTGGTAAGCTGTGATTCAGGTCCGCTTCACCTCAGCGCGGCGGTGGATATCCCAACAGTTTCCATTTTTGGTCCCACTGACCCGGTGCGCAACGGAGCCTATGGCACGAAGCACGAAACGGTTTACAAAGTTCTCTCATGCAGTTTTTGCTGGAAAAAAACCTGCCCTTTGGGTACTAAAGAATGTATGAACCAGGTGACAGTGGATGAGGTGTTCCAAGCCGTGAAAAACCACCAACAAATAAAAAACCAACTATCCTGACAACCACATTTAGCAGAAGGAGAATGACCATGGGAATCGACAAGGAACTACTGGATATTCTGGTCTGCCCAAAATGCAAGGGCGATCTTGAACTGGCAGAAAAAGAAGACGGACTAATCTGCAAAACCTGTGCGTTGAAATACCCGGTTAAAAATGACATCCCCATCATGCTCATTGATGAAGCTCTTCCATTATAAAAACAACCCGATCCGTCGCGTTACAGGTCAACGAGTCACTCAATAGCCTTCTTCTCAATCCATGCCCAACAAAGCCCTGCACACAATAGAAAAAAAAACCAAGCAACTGTTATGGAGCCTGATTGGCATCTGCGCAGGCAAAGCCCCCAATCCGCCAAATCTGCCTCTGGACTTTAACGAGATAAAATCTGTTTTGGTCATACGCCCCGACAGGCTGGGCGATGTCCTGCTCTCCACTCCCGTTTACGAAACTCTTAAAAAAGAATTTCCACATTTACATATCAGCGCCTTGGTGGACAACGCTCAGGCAGGGCTTCTGGCCGATAACCCGAATATAGACAAGGTATTTGCCTTTGACCCCAAACAACCTTTGAATGTTTTTCGCCAACTGCGAGACAATCATTTCGACCTGACGCTGACCCTCAACAAAAAGTTCAGTGCCACCGCCACATTCTTCAGCCTTTCTTCCGGTGCAAAAATACGTGTCGGCTACGACCATAAGGAAAACGCCTGGGCGCACAACATCCGGGTGCCCGTAGAAGGTCCGGCCCAACACGAAACTGAAAACAACCTGGAACTCCTGCGAGCCCTGGGCATTCGGGAAATCCATAGTCAGCCCCGGCTTTATTTTTCTCCTGATGAAACGCAAAAAGTTGCAGACATCATGCAGCAATTCCGCGCCTCGTCGAACCTACCGGTGGTGCTGGTCAAGTCTGGCACCCGTGTCGCAAAATGGGGCTGGTCGTGGGAGAAATTCAAGACGGTGATCGAACAACTGCTGGAATCGGCACAAGTCTGGATGGTCAACGGACCGGGAGAAGAAGCTGAGCTTCAAGCCGCTATCACCAGCATGCAGAAAAAACCCCAACTTCTTCCCCTGCTCAGCGCAAAAGAGCTTGCGCTTTTGATGCAGGAATGCGATGTTTTACTTTGCAACCACACCGGTATCATGCACCTTGCCTCGGCAGTCGATAAACCGGTTTGCGTGATCTTTAAACATGGGGAAATCAAACGCTGGGGGCCGCTAAATTCAGCCAGCGTGGTGCTGGAAGAAAGAGACAACGACTCCCTGTCCCCCGACACAGTCCTCAATGCCCTGCTGAAAATATTAAACACAACATCAAACATAAAAGTGAAATCATGAGCCAAGTGACCCAAAAACCGAATACTCCCGGAATGCCCGGATTGATCTTTGAAGAACCCCTCGTTTTCGAGATGGGGTCGCCAGGCCGAAAAGCCTATTCCCTGCCTTCCTGCGATGTGCCGGAAGTGGAAATTGAAACATTATTGCCGCCGGCAGAAATCCGTGAGGCCATTGATGAACTGCCGGAACTGACAGAACTCGATGTGGTGCGTCATTACACCCGGCTTTCACAATGGAACTTCAATATCGACACCAATTTTTATCCGTTGGGTTCGTGCACCATGAAATACAATCCGAAAATCAATGAGACTCTGGCACGGTTGCCCGGCTTCGCTCAGCACCACCCCATGACACCCGATGTAGATTCGCAGGGCAGCTTGCAGTTGATGTATGAACTGCAGGAATGCTTAAAAACCATCAGTGGTATGGATCACACCAGTCTGCACCCAGCCGCCGGAGCACAAGGCGAGTTTGCCGGCATGCTGATGGTTCAGGCCTATCACTCGGCCAACGGCAATCCCCGAAAAAAAGTGTTACTGCCCGACTCTGCCCACGGCACCAACCCGGCCAGCGCTACGTTGTGCGGATACAAATCTGTTCAACTGCCCTCCAATGCTGAAGGAACCATTGATGTGGCAAAGCTCGAAGCGGCGATGGATGAAGAAACGGCGGCTATCATGCTGACCAACCCCAACACGCTGGGGATGTTCGAAAAAGACATTTTAAAAATCACCGAAATCGTTCACAAAAAAGGTGGGCTGGTCTATTGTGATGGCGCCAATCTCAACGCCATTATGGGTATCGCCAAAATGGGAGATATGGGAATCGATGTGCTACATATCAACCTGCACAAAACGTTTTCAACTCCGCATGGTGGCGGCGGACCGGGTGCAGGCCCCGTCTGCATCAAAGACATTCTCGAGCCCTATCTGCCCGCACCCGTGGTAGAAAAAGCTGGATCAAAGTATCGGCTCAATGCAGACCGACCACAAAGCATCGGCAGACTGAAATCGTTCAACGGGAATTTCGGCATGTTGCTACGCGCCTATGCCTACATCCGTACACTAGGCCCCGAAGGCATCCGCGAGGCAGCGCGGTCTGCCGTGCTCAACGCCAATTATATCCGCGCCCGATTGAAGGACACGTTCCACCTGCCCTTCACCGGACCCAGCCTGCACGAATGCGTTTTCAACGATAAAGGACAAGGCATCACCACAATGGATTTCGCCAAGGCCCTCATCGACCACGGCTTTCATCCGCCGACTGTTTATTTCCCGCTGATTGTTAAAGGGGCGTTGATGATAGAACCAACCGAAACAGAATCGAAAGAAACTCTCGACAACTTTATCGATGCCATGCAATCCATTGCCAGGAAAGGCAAAGAAGACCCCGACAGTTTTCATGCCTCGCCAAGACTATCGAAAGTGTCCCGTCCCGATGAAGCTCAGGCCGCCCGTCATCCCAAACTCCGCTGGCCGGGCCATGCCGGGTAAACAAACGCGAACCACCACGGGTTAATCACGACAGACGCTCACTTTGTTCGCGAGCCGTCAAACAAAACTCAGGCAGAGCAAGCGGCGCATCGTTCACCGCTTTACTTAGATATCAGGTTTCCGCTACAATGGAACCTGACTATTCATATACAGGCCACCCATATGGACAATGAGCAAGCGTTTGAACTGATTGACAAGCTTTCTTTCTTTGACGAATTTTCCCGGGAAGAAAAGTTTTTTCTCAGTACGCTCGAAAGCCAGATATATAAATACCTGCCCTCCGATATAATCATCAAGGAAGGGGAAAAAGACTATTCTTTTTTTATACTTCTCAAAGGAGTGGTGGCTGTCGTCAAAAACAATCCCGAAGTGACGATAGCCAAACTCAAGGCCGGAGCAATATTCGGGGAGATCGCCTGCATTGCCAAACGGACCCGGACCACCAGCGTCATCGCCGATGGAGACGCCGTTGCGCTGAAAATCGACATTCAAAATATAGACACCCTCAAACCAGCGGTCCCCACCAAGTTAAAAGATAAGCTGATCGAAATTCTGGTGAGACGACTCGAAACCATGAACGAGCAAGTCACCCGAAACGTTTAACCACTAGGCGTGGGGCCAGCTAACTACCGTGATATTCTTCCTTAAAATTCGTACCCCGCAGGGGTAAAACGCTCGGTTCCCTCGTGAGCCACTAAAACAACTGCGCTCTTATTAAAATCTTCAACGGCATCTATAACTCTGGGTCCAGCGTCACGCTTGGGCTAGTGGCCTTTCCACTTGGCGTTGATGGCGAGGGAGCCCATGCGGATGCCGCCCATTCTCAGGCTGGTCAGCAGGTCAAGGGAAGGGATGAAAAATGCTCCGCGCGAAACTGGAGGACGAGGAACGGAGTCCCCATGTTGTTCCAGCTCCGCCGGATTATTGCTGAAGGTCATGGTGTAACGGTCGGTGTTGCAGAGGAAACTGTTTTGATACTGCTTTGAAAGAATGTCCTCCTCACCCGGAAACCGTTGGGTGAGGACAAAACTACTTTTCTCTGTATCCAGATTGGTGGATCTGTCTATAAGAATATTTTCTGTAGCATTCGTCCGGGTAAAACTTTCCATCTCGACTTCTTCAACGAGTTCCCCGTCTTTCCCAAACAGCTCGCCCACCTGGCTGGCTATTTCCCGGTTCAAGTCTGCATGGTCGGAAGAAAAGTAGAGCAGGATATCGCCTTCAGTTTCGGGGACGTCTTCACCTTCTATCTCGGTCTCGTCAAAAGCACGAAATCCGCCGGGCACCGGTTTGTCGGGCGTGAGCCATATCCAGGTCATGGGGCCGAACCCAACCACGGCCCAATGCTTTTCCTTGTCGGCAATTTCGGAGGCCATGCCGGGAGTCTGGGCACCGATTCTCGCCACGTTCATGGTGATCAACGGCAGGTCTTCAAAATTATAAACCTGAATCAATGAATGCTTTTTTGGGGCACTCAACACCCCCGGTTGCGCTTGCATGGAGTACCTCCATGGAAAATTAGCAATAACTTAACCTTTTAACCACCTATAAAAACGATTGTTAATTGCCACCGGTGGCTCGCTGGTGCCTAGGAGGGTTTGGGGAAGTTCATAATTGTATCGGTGAAGAAACGTTTTTCGCAATCGTCGACCTTTTTTTTGACGAGGGAATGTTTGAACGCGCTATCTATGCGAATCCATCGATCGGCCATGTCTTCCGACACGCCGCAGGCGAGGATGCTTTCTCTTAAAATTCTAGTCCTCAGGTCAAACAGTTCTTCCGAGATATACATATGCCGGTGTACGTTCTTAGGCATGCCGCCGGAATAGATTTTGCCACCACCCATATTGGCAATCATAAAATCGGTTTGCTGGTTTTCAATAAGTTTCTGGTCAATGTGCAGAAAAAAATTCTTCAGCCAGGGATGCTCGTAAAGTTTGTCGTAAAAAAGTTTATGAACCTTTTCCAGCACCGGCTTGCCACCAAGCTCCTGCAATAGAGTATTATCTTCCATCTTCTCTCTTTCCAAAACCAGGCTCTCGCCTGTCTTTCTTCGGTCCAGTGCCGTGAACCAGGTTCAGAGCACCCATCAAATAATCATCATTCGGCTCGATCAGTCTTGCCACCACATGAAATATTCTGGGTTCCGTTTCGTCAGGGTTGCTATCGCAACGGAGCACCTCGGCCTGCACCTGGTTTTTCTTCATCCATTCGCTGTGTTCCAGTTCAATCGTGGACATCTCACCCGTTTCAAGCGGTTGCGGTACTTCCAGCGAAATTCCTTCCACCGAAAGATCAAGAACCTTGCTGTCCACCCACTGATCCTTGACCCGGGTTTTAACAACCATATCCACGAGTGAACGCGGAAAACCTCTCTGATCCTTTCCCATATCGCATTCCCCCCTTAATTCATCTGCAAGTTAGGTAATTCGATCGTCACGTTTTAATATTTACCACAACTTTCAAAAAAAACAAAAAGCCCCTACCCCTTGAGGGTAAGGGCTTCTTGAGTTTGTGGTATCTTCCCCACTCTCCAACTCCCCCACTAATCACCGATATTTCAGAGGGAAATGAAGGGTGTCACCCCACATACCTGCATTTGCTGGCGGGAGTACGGGTATCCATATTTTTACCGCGTGAGGTATGGTCATCAATTTCCGCTGCGCAGCCAATCATTCGTCCGAACAAGAAGGTGGCAAAACTGGCGGATTCAATATCCTCTTCTTTCATCTTGCCTTCACTGAAATCAGTCCAGACAACTTTGAGAAGGATAACGGCGATGACCGCATCAATATTTACGCAATAAACATTTTTACTGACCTTGGCCTTAAATAGAGATTCAACAAGGCTGTGGTAGAAATCGAGAAAGACGTTGTTGATGCCCTTTTCTTTAAAAAGGTTGCGCACAAAAACTTCACGAGGATCGTAGTTAACATCTTTCCCCTTGAAGATCGGATGGTTGATACAGGGCAGTTTGGCATAATCGAGGTTGCCAATCGCTTTCTCATTCATTTTATAGGCTGAGTATTTGTTTGCCACTTCCATAGCCATGGCGTCAAGATCCAACCCATGCCCGGTATCGGCAGCACTTTTCAGTCCTTTACCTTTAAAGTTTTCAAGCAGGAAAGCCGCAGCTTCATAACCGTTTCCACCATGAGCAAAACCGGTATGGGTGAGAAAACCAATGAAGGCCTTGTTCACCTGAACCCGTTGCGGTTGTTCTGGTCCATCGGCACTGACTGCGCCTTTGCAACCCTGCGCCGAGATGGTGCCCGGTCCGTTAGTGATAATCAGTCCGAGCAAAACCTGAAACTCATAGAGTTCCGATTCAGAAGGCTGACGACCTAGAAGCGTTACAAATGCCGTTTTGGTGAAACTGTAATTGGGAATCAATTCCTCCAGTTTCACTCCAGCAATACTGTCTTCGCCGTGCCGGGATGCTGGCGCGGAAACACCAACGATGGTGCTGTAAATGCGTGAATACCAGGGCATTCGCACCAACGTGGTTTTGGAAATCTTTTTGGTTCGCAATGCATCCCATCCCAATGTGGTCCACACTGCGGCGAACAGTGCATCAGTAGAAAGCTTGCCGCCGTTGGCTTTTGCAAAGTCCTGCACAAACTGAACGAACACAGAGTGACCCGCTTTATTGAGGCAATCGGCCAGTTTTGTAGCACAAGCATCCTCTCCGTCAGCTAGAAGCGCGTCTTTATATTTTTCGGCTTCTTTCAACTGCTCAGCATAATCAAACTTCTCGCAGGGATCATTCATCTTGGTAAACTGGAACAATTCCAGAAGTGCCTGGGACGCGTCCATGGCTTTTTGAACCATTTTTTTACCGCAGATAGCAACGGCTGAACTCACTACAGTATTTGGGGAATTGCCATTTTCTCTTGACGCTTCAGCAGCGGCCAAAGTGGGTTGACCATGCTGGTTGACATACATGTTCAGCACGATGTTGGCAATCTTTTCACCATATTTACATGTATAAACCCGGGTCAACGCAAAAACCAGATTTGCTTCAAAGCTTTTCACGGAAGCATCAAGAATTGATGTGCCATGGATTTTTGAAACCTGGGTTTTGGGATCCATCATGGAAGCACCACTGGAATCTTTGAGAGTCTCCCGGCGATGCTGAGCACCCACCATTTTATTGAGCGCTTCAATCTGCTGGTTATAAGGTTCGGTTGCCTCAACAACAGGCAGATCCAGTTCAGGAGGTAACGCTATACCCTGGTTGTTGCCGAACCAGCTTTTCAAAGACAGGCTTCCTTTTGGTTCGAAGTCAGGCTTTTGTCCATTCAGTTCCATAACTTTGGACACCGCTTCCGGGATGTGGGCGATATTGGTCACCAACGCGCCCTTTTTGGAAAAAATCGGTTTCTGTGGAGTGTAGATGCCATCCACGCCAAAATAGTCCATGAACCACTGTTCCTTAGCCAGAGCATCATCTCCGGAACCAGCCAGCGACCCGGCATGACCACAGGCTTTGGACAGTCGGGCTTTCCAGCGACCCACTACACAGGCGACAATAGGTTTACTGGATTTGAGGCCGTGTTCATAATATCCACCCGGCTCACTGTACATAACAGCCACTTTTGAGCGATCATCATTGTCAAAAGCGTGCAAAAACTCTTTCGCTCCATATTGAATATAAACATCCTTACCACTGGAAACCGAAGTCGTTGTGCCCCACCCGGCTGTGGTCAGGTAAACCGCAATGGTTGTGGTGAAATTACCGGAATTCGAGAACAGAGCCACCGTCCCCTTAACCAGAGACTCTTCCGGAGCGTTGCCTCCTAATGCTCCGCCGAGACGAACATGGTTCCAGGCATCGGCGAGACCCAGGCAGTTGCCACCAAACAGGTCAACGCCATTGGCCTGACAAATAGCGCGCATAACACGGGAATCTTTGACCGACACTTTCTCAGTTAGAATAATGGCTTTTTTCAGATCCGGATTTTCGCGTACCGCTTCGGCAATACCATCTTTCACACCGGAGGGTGGTAAATAGACCACCACAGTATTGAATTTATGGCCTGCATCAAGCCCTTCCCGGATGGAGTTGTAAACAGGAATTTTCCCCGTTTTGGTTACCAGCGATTTACCAGATTTACCCGGCCCGGTTCCAAATACAATATTGCCACCGGAATAATCGTTGCTGATGGGCGTTACTCCTGAGCTTTCTTTGCCCAGAATATTCAAGACCACCACCCTGTCATCTTTGGTTGCCAGTTCAGACAAGGAATTGATGCCACAGTAAAAGGGGAAATCTCCCACGCCTTGCTTATGCATTCAAACCTCCAAAACAAAAAACGGTTTTAATTGATATATTAAGTTCATTGAACCTGCCGCCCAGACTTTATCTGTCCAGAAGCAGGGAAATTATATTTTGAGCTTAGCTTTAATCGCGTCCTTACCACCCTTTTTCATCCACTCATTAACGGCCAGAGCGTAATTGATGACCTCGGACATAGCACTGTCGTGCCCAAAGAAACGGTAAGGAATCCCTAAAGCGTCGAGAATTTCCTGTAAATAGTTCATCCCTCTAATAACGTTGGGTCCGCCCCGGCCGACAACAACAAACAGAGGGACCGGCCCGTGAGTCTGAAAGAAATCGCGCAGTCCGTCACCCATAGCTCGGAAGGTTTCATAAATATCCGTATTATTGGCCTTACCGCCGATGATGAACAGAACATTGGATTGCGGCAACCAGTATTTAAAACTGATTCTGGAAATATCGTGCATTTTTTCGTAAGGAGGATTACCACCAAAGTCGGAAGAAATGGTCGCATCTTCTCCCAGCAGTTCCGTGACCATGGCATTGGCTCCGCCACCAAAAGTCGGCGCGGTGATGGACCCCTTATCATTCATTACAAAAACGTCACTCTGCCCCTGATAGGTGCGAAGCTGATTGATCTCCTGCTCAAACTCGGAGTAGTCGGAAGCAAACAGATGCGACGGAAGATGCAGGCGTTTCCAAGCCGGGTCATCCTGATCGAAGGCGCACTTGAAGTCACAAGCGACAGGTGTCAGGCGCCCCCCCGCCCCCGGTTGCATGCGGATAGGGTTGAGTTCCAGCATCATCATGCCATAGTTGTTATAAAGGTCCCAGAGCTTGGGCAGGTGCTGCACCAACGGGCTGATCACCTCAGGTGGCGCACCCAGTTCCATCAACGCATTCGAGACATGAAACGATTTCAGTCCGGTCAAGGAATCAAACGGAACGACTTTCAGTTTATCCTCTCCCAGCTCTTCGATATCGACTCCACCATGATGGGTGATGGTCATAACCGGACAACGGTGCTCCGTGCTTTCGGAGATGGAAAAATAGACTTCGTAATCGGCAGGCACGGCACCCTCATAGGTCACACCGTCAGACTTGACTTTACTGAAGCCATCAACGTGCTCAACAAAATAAAGACGTTCCTTCTCTTTAAGAGCGTCAGTAATATTATCGACCCGACCGAGCAAACCGGCTTTTCCCTTTTTACCAACGCCGCCTTTGAACAGTGGCTTGATAAAAATCTGACCGTGCCGTTTGATCATATCTTTTATGTCATCGACACTGAGTTCAGGACCCCGAACTTCTGAATGGGTGAATTCCACGAGGTCTAATAATTTACGCCCCCAAAGCATGCCAGTTATCTGCATCGTTTTCTCCCGCCTTCCAAAAAATTTAATTTAAGTTTTGAGTGTGAGACTCTAAAAAAATCAATAACCTAAAGAATTTCAACATTTTGAAATCCATCTAAATCCACATACTTATCCACATTTAGGGTGATACGAGGCCCGTATTGTAAGGTATTTAAGTATTTTGTCAATGATATCCTGAGTGAATATTCATCGAAAAAAAGAAAGGAAAAACTTCCGGGTTTCAGAGCTTTTTAAAAAGATTATTTCAAGCGTTTTTTCAGTTCTTTCATGCGGAACTTTTCTTCATCGCGGGAGATGAATTTGAGGGAGGAGTCATGCTCAAGCATGAGAATTTCAAAGCGTAACGCCGCTTGCACCGCTTCGCGGTAATCGCGACCCGGCTCCACTTTGAACGTAATAATCCGTGTGTTGAATTTATCCGGCTGAACTTTTTTCAGATAGCCATCAATGGTTTCGGGGGTGATGCCGCCGCCCACCGAAACGGGGATATTCTTTTTCTTGATTTTTTTTACCACCTTGGCTACCAGAGCCGTGAAACTTGCGTCCCATCTCGGTTTCTTCATGGACTCGGACAGGTCACTACAACCGATGGTGATCTCGTCAATAAATTCCGCCTCAGGTGCTGAGAGAATGGAGTCGAGTTGCCGAACGGCCGTCTCGGTTTCGATATTGATCTGTTTTTTTATTCGCTCAAACTGCATGGGGGTGGTGAAGTCGCGCACGGCAGAAATAAAATTTTCCAGCCCATAAGGCGATTCCACCATGGGGGCGATCAACCCATCAATATTCAAGGGCAGTAGCTGTTTAATATCGTTGCGGGCGTTAGGTCCGCCAATCTTGACAATTGTAGACAGGTTGGAAAGCTCTGCCCAATAACCGATCTGTTCGATGCTCATAGCCGCATCTTCGGTAGATAGTTTGAGTCCACAAGCCCCGAACTGGTTTTTCAAATGCCGGAGAGAAGACATCAAGCCTTCTTTTGCTTTGACCGGCACCACTTGCAAAACCGTTTTTTTCGCTTTCATTTACCGGTCTCCCTTTTTGCGGAAAATGATAGAAGGGTCTATACGATCAATGGCACCACAACCGGTCAGGATCATGGCTTTTTTTAATTCATTCAGTTTTTCCCGCAAATAAAACGAAACGCCCTCCTGCCCTGCCCCAAACGCGGCGATGCAGACCGGTCGACCTATCATGACGGCATCGGCACCCAGTGCCAGCATTTTGAGGATATCAATGCCCTCGCGGATACCGCCATCGGCCAGAACTTTGATCCTGCCTCCCACGGCATTGGCAATTTCGGGAAGAACTTCTGCCGTCCCCGGCATATGGTCCATCACCCTGCCACCATGATTGGAAACGACAATGGCATCGGCACCGGCTTCTATAGCCGCCAACGCCGACTCCACATTCATGATGCCTTTTAATATGAAAGGGACTTTCAAATGCGATTTCAATTCCTGCAATTCCGCGATGGTTTTGGGCCCCACCCCCTGACCTTGATGGGTCATGGTTTTAAATGAGGCGGCATCAATATCAATTCCGACTGCAATGGCTCCCGCATCTTCGGCGGCTTTGAACCGCATGATGATATCGAGGTTGTATTCCCGAGGCTTGAAGATGGGGATTCCCAACCCGCCGCGTTTTTTGATGGCTTCCAATCCGATCAAATATTTTTTCGGGCTCGCCCCATCGCCCACCATTCCCAGCGTACCCGATTCGAGGCAACCATCGAGAATCGCATCGGCATATTCTCTTTCGTCCATGCCTCCCGCAAGATTGGTTTCCATGCCGGTGATGGGTGCCGCCAGAACTGGCAGAGCCAGCTTGTGCCCGAACAACTCCACCGAAGTATCGGGGGCTTTCACTTCATGAATGGTGCGCAAGTTTACCTGATAACGAGCCAACGCCGTCAGGTTTTCGGTGAAAGCGCTACCGGTGCCAATCCCGCCAATTCCGGGAACTTTTCCGGCGCATTCCAAACCATCGCAAACCGTGCAGGCTTTGCAGGCGATATAAAACTTTTTGCGGGCGTTGTTACGAATGATGTCCCAGGTGAGGTCACTGGGGGCGCCGATTTCTATTTTCAGAATTTCTCGGGCCATGTCGTTGATGCGAATGGCCTCTTCCCGGGTTTTCCCTACAGTGATGACATAACCCACCTTGCCCATATTGCTCCGGAGTTCTTCCGCCATATCCCCGGCTTCTTTCATAAGAATGATTTCCTTGACTCCCTTAATTTTGCGGGCTTCCTCCACCCCTCGAATGGAAAGAATTTTTCCTGCGGCAGGGAGCAAGGATCGTTCAGCAGACACCAGCGAAGTTTTTGGTATCAGGTCAGTGGGCTTTTCACCCAGAGCAATCTGAATCGCGGCTTTATAAAGGTTGACGCCAGTGGCCAATGGATAAGTGTAAGCCGACATCCAGCCTCCGCTTAAGCGGGCGGCGATCTCGACGATCTTCGGGCCCTCGGGCGTGATTTTGATATCGCCCTTGGCCGCTCCGATATCAATCCCCAATGCTAAAATCGCCTGTTTGAAAACTTCAACGGCCTGCGCCTGCTGATCCGCCGGTAATATAGAAGGCAGTGTGTGCCCGACTTCGACAAAATAGGGCGCCCGTTCGATGATTCGGTCCGCCACTCCGGTAATATGAATCATGTCCTCAAACACCAACGCATCCAGACTCAACTCAGCCCCTTCCATAAATTCTTCAAGAATCAGCTTTCCACTGATCGAGGCTTCTTTGGCTTCACGAAATGCGGGGATCAGGTCATCGAGGCTTTCTATTTTCCGTACCCCACGCGCACCCATATTGTCGCAAGGCTTGATAACCAGAGGCAGGGGCATCTCTTTGATGGCCTCCCGACATTCTTCCAGTGTCCAGATGGGTCGAAATTTCGGAACGGGCACGCCTTTCTCTTTCAACACCTGGCGCATCTTGATTTTGTCGGTAGCACGTTCGGCAACCTCAAAAGGAATTCCCGGCAGGTTCAAAGCATCGGCCACTGCCGCCACCGTCTGCGAAGCATCGGTTCCCACAGTCAACACCCCATCCAGAGGGCAGGAACTGTGGAACTGTTTAGCGGTATTGACGGTGAGGTTGATATTGCGGGTACTGACTTCTATGGGGTAATCGGCCAAAAGCATGCCTTCCGCTTCCGGGTTATAGTCCGTCACCACAACTTTCAAGCCCATGGACTTGGCAGTCTTGATGGCAGGCACCTGAAACACCCCACCCCCAATTATCAGCAAATGCTTTGGACGCTTTAGCGGCATGACCCTTCCTTATTTCCATCGGGATTTATAAAGAACAACTGACAGTGTCTTAACGACATCTCAAATCACGAGCTTTAACAATCCGCCCCTGAAATAGAGCGAATTCTTCATTATTATATAAGTTTTTTCTGATAAACTGGCCCAAGCGTGTTGGAGACCGACCATGGCCTTGAAGGCCTTGAAAAAACACGCCTTGTGATTTTGACCCGATTTAGCTTGCAAATCAAGCCCCTAATATCAACAAGTTTTTCCTTCCCGAGGGCATTCAATAACCGTGGAGAACCTGTGAAGCTTTCCTCAACCCGGTTGAACACGCTCGGTATTTTTGTCGCCATCGCCGGAATAATCTTTCTCATCTACGCCAACGGATTGAACACTCCTTTCCAGAGCGATGACGAAAGACATATTTACGAATCACCACAAATAAAAAACCCCGGCTATTACGCCAACCCGTCCAATATCCGCAACCGCCACATCAATGGGCTGAGTTTTGCTCTGAACTATCAATGGGGGCAGGAGAATCCTTTCGGCTACCACCTCTTCAATGTTTTGATCCATATCGGCTCGACCTTTCTGGTTTTTTTTATTACCCGATTGACTATCGACAAAGGAACGTCCTGGGGCAAAGACGCCGCACAGAAAATAGCACTGACCACCACTCTACTGTTCGGGCTTCACCCCATTCAAACCGAAACCGTGACCTACATCTCAGGCCGACCCGGTGGCTTGGCGGGTCTCTTTTACTTTTTATCTTTATTGCTGTTCATTCTCGCAAGTTTGAAAGACTGTAAATTTCTCCGCCTCATTCTTTATCCCCTTTCTCTTGCAAGTTTTGCAATGGCGGTGCTGGGCAAGGAAATCGCCGTCACCCTGCCTGTGATGATTATTCTTTACGACTTATGTTTCATAAAAGGTTCGCAGTGGGCATCGTTTCGTTACAGGCTCGGCTACTACCTCTGCTATCCGGCGCTGGCCGTGGCGATTTTTTTCTACGCTCCCAACATGCTCCGCTTCATGGACACCTTGAACAGTGAAAACTTTTTAAAAAAAATCAATCTCCCTCTTGGACTGGTACAACTAGACCTTCTCAAACACCCTGTAAAACTGTTTCTGTTCCCCGTCAACCTGACCTTTGAATACGACTTTCTCACTCAGGTCTCCTGGCCCTCTCTGCTCACTTCCATTGCCATCGTTCTGCTATGCGGTTTTCTGATTTTAAATAAATTCTACCTGAAAAACTCGCTTCTGACGTTCTGTGTCCTATGGTTCCCCCTGACCATCGCCCCCACCAACTCTTTCATGGAACGCACACATCTATTCAGCGAACGCAATATGTATATCCCTTCATTCGGACTGTGCCTGTTTTTTGCGGTCGTCCTTTTCCTGATTGGCAGAAGCCAAAAGCGTGGCGCACTATGGGGGGCCTGTCTGTTACTATTTATCTGCACTGCTTTCTCGGTCATGGTCGTCAAGAGAAATCAGGTTTACACTTCCCCCTCGTCTCTTTGGGCTGACACCTTCAAAAAATCTCCCAACAAATTGAGCGTTGGGAAAACCCTGAGCATCCATTACCTGATGGAAGAAGATTATGTCAGTGCGTTAAAACCCTTAAAAGCGTTGCTCAAAATCAACCCCAACCTCTATGACGTTCATCAGAACCTCGGCATCGCTCACAAAAGTCTGGGGAAATTCTCCGAAGCTGAAAAAAACTTTAAGGAAGCCATACGCATTGAGCCTACCGACCCCGACTCTCATTTCAACCTCGCCAGCCTTTATGGCAACCTGGGGAAATTCGTCCAGGCAAGCCAGGAGTTTGATCGAGCCGATGCGCTTTACAGAGGCCGGGGTAAAGGCCCACCCCAGCAATTTCATTTCGATAAAGCCCGAGCCCATAACCAGGCTGGCATTGAGTTGATACAATTACAGAAGTTTGATGAAGCACTGATCCAGCTTGAAAAATCGGTTCGACAAAACCCGAACCTCCTGTCGGCCCGGTTCAACCTGGCGAAACTTTTACTGGAATTCAAAGATGCTCCGCAAAAAGCCAGGGCCCATCTTGATGCAGCACTCGCGCTCAATCCCACTTCCGAGCAAAGCCGAGTTTTAACGGGTTTGATTAACCAGATTGAAAAACCAGCACCTTAATGAAATTTGCCCGGATACTATGAACAAATAATCTGGGAGAAGGGACTAGTGGCTTCCCCTCCCTTGAGGAGAGAGGATTGTAGTGAGATAATGCGTAAACATAGAAGCCATCAAAAAGCACAAACTTTCTTCAGAACAGTCCCATGCATTTCAATCACGCACTTGATGTGAAAATTAAAAGCCTCTCTCCGCCCACTCAGCATCTGATCGATACTTAGGGTTGTCTGGTTCGAGTCTATGAGCTTTAAGAAAACGTACCAAAGCTTCGTTTTGATTTGTAGAACCACCTAGTCTATAGAGTGCATAGGCAAACATATGTTCCTTAAATGCCACTGTTTTGGAATCAATTCCCTGCTCATCCAAGCGATCTATTTTATAAAGTTTCTCTACTGCCTCCGCATATCGAAAGTCTTTGAATAACATGTCTGCACCCTTGAGGAGATAGGAATATTTCCGATCACCAGCATAACCCTGAGCATCCATATAACCCTCCATCAGGATGTAGGCTTTACTGGATTCCGCCGGGTTTTTTGCCTGATCGTAGTAGGCTCCCAGTTCACCTGCCGCGGCCTGAGGTGAAAGGCTTGGATAACGATCTTTGAGTAGCGGTTCATTAAAGTCCAGGATGGGGGTTGCTTTTCCAGGAAGGAGATACCCCTATTTTCTAAACGCCTCTTGGATTGTCGGGTCGTTTTGTTCCACAATTTTATTTACCAGGTGCCTCTTGTATTTTTCAAGAAAATTTCTTATGAACTGTCGAAACCGCCAGTCAGCAAGCAACTCTCCATGCGGTTTGACTGTTTGAATGGTATTGTAACTCCATATTTCAAATGAGGTTACTTCCTTGCCAGAGTTTTGCGCCACCTCAGTGGGGACACTACCATCGCCACTGAACTCGACCTTTTTTATTTCAGTTTTATAGGTGCGTTCAGTGAGCCTTCCCGAGGGAATCACCTTGATCGAAGTTGGAGTTTTCTGGAGTTATGCTCATTTCTGGTGTATGAGGAATGAGGAGGCGGCGTCCCCTTTGTTGTAAAATTGTTTTCTGTGAAAAAAGCAATTCAAACAAAGGAGGCACCACCATGAGTAAGGATAATGTTATTTCTCTTGAGAATCCA
>JACNKA010000088.1 GCA_014382285.1 Nitrospinota bacterium
CTTTGGAGCGTGTTGCCAAAGACAATGGTTGCATACTCCCTGAAGGAACGGTGCGAGAATTCTTTGGAGCCTTGCCCGATTAAATGAAGACTTCACCCTGAATGAGGGGGACAAAGTAAAAGGCTATGTCCTGCTGGCCTCCCGTGATGAAAGCAGAGAAAAAATTGAAATCCAGTTCATCACCATGCTGGGAAATTATCACAACATGCTACAGATCGCATCCAAAGCAAAATCTCACATTAAAAATATTTTCAGGAGGTCGTTTAATCCCTCCTTTCCATTTATGAACCAGAAGCCACAAACATTTGACGATAAAATGATTAAAAAAGTCATTGCTATCATCGGCCTAGGACGCGAAGCAATTTCTACTTTTGCAACAGATGCCCAACGTCTGGCAGACAAAAAGATTGATGAACCCACTGCATGGCTATATATGTTTAATGTCTTCCAGCCGGAAACCATCAATAATATTTCCACCATCGGGGGAAAAGAACTGGAAGAGCTCGCGGGAAAAAATACAAAATTGGCAATAGAAGCCCTCTTCCAGACATCGGGGCAGCAACCCGGTAACCTGACAGCCTGGAATTTGCTCAACGCGGTGACCCATATCATCGACCATCGTCTCGGAAACAGTCAGGACTCCCGTTTGCGGCAGGCCTGGTTCGGCGCTAACGCGAAACTCAAGACACGATCCCTCGACCTTGCATTGGCATTGCTATGAACCGGGTCTTATCGCGAATTCACATCTTAAAAAAACATATGGGATGGTTTGCCGTTTTATTATTTCTTACCACTTCACCCCCGGCTAAATCGCAAGCCTCAAGCATCCCGGATATGATACGGATTGAGGCGGACTGCTTCACCATGGGAAGCGAGGAGTTCGTGGTCGAGGAACCGGAACACAAAGTTTGCCTCAATTCCTACTATCTCGGAATTTACGAAGTCACCCAGAAAAAATTTGAGAACATCATGGGCTACAACCCATCCCGATTCAAAGGACCTGACCTGCCAGTGGAAAACGTCTCCTGGCCCGAAGCCGATGCTTATTGCCGGACCTTCGCAGGCCGGCTCCCAACCGAAGCAGAGTGGGAATATGCCGCACGGGCGAGATCCACTACAGCTTTTTTCTGGGGCTGGGATATAGATGACGCTTACGCCTGGCACCGAGGCAATTCGCAAAACAGCACACATCCGGTAGGACAAAAAAGGGCGAATCCTCTGGGCTTGCACGACATGAACGGCAATGTCTGGGAATGGGTGGGCGACTGGTATCGAGAAGATTATTATGAGACGAGTGCCCTATCGGAGCCAACAGACAACCCTTTGGGGCCCACCACCGGGCAGTTTGTCATCCTTCGCGGCGGCTCTTTTGAGGACAAGGCATTTTTTCTGCGAACCGCTTCACGCTACTGGTACCCGCCAACTCTGAAACATCACAACCTGGGGTTCAGGTGCGCCGCCAATCCGCCAGATAAAAAACAGGAGAACCCTTGATGAAAAAACTTTTGATCCTGACCAGCATTTTTCTCCTTCTTGGTTCAGGGCAAGGATGGTCGGAAACGGTAGAAGTGAAAATCATCAAATCAACTTTCATTCCCACAGTCATAAAAGTCAAGAAAGGCGATACCGTTCGGTGGGTCAATACCGAAGAGCTTCTACACACGGTAACGAGCGGAAAGGCCCCTATGTCCGATGGAAAGTTCAACGCCGCCTACGTTAAAAAAGAGTTCGAAGTCACTCTCGACAAAGCAGGTTTCTACGATTACTACTGTGAACTGCACCCGGCCATCATGCGCGGGGTGGTCATTGTTGAGGATCACTAGCCGTGAAGACAGAAAACCTCTGGCCCGCTGGCGGGATTTTTGGAAGACACTCAACTCCAGATCAAAGGCCAAAGTGAAGCGTTCCACCACACTGACAAAAACACGTTGAAACGACCCTGAATATAAAGAGAGGCCATCAATTTTAATCCATCACGATATGGGTTCCAGTCTGACCCTCTACCGCCATTCGCAAACTGAACAAACCCGCTATGACCACCCGTTTCCCCCCAGCTTTTAAAAACTTCAACCCGGCTTCCACCTTGGGTTTCATGCTCCCCTCTGCAAATTCCCCCGCTTGAAGATATTTTTCCATGACTTCCGCGCTCACCTGATGGATGGGTTCTGGGTTGGAAGAATTATAATTCAGAAAAACAAATTCCACTGCGGTGAGAATCACCAAATAATCCATGCCTAATTCATTGGCCAGAAGCGCGCTGGTATGATCTTTATCAATCACTGCTTCAACGCCAACCAGTTCCCCTCCGGAATTCCTGATCACAGGGATGCCACCACCTCCACCGCCAATAACAATGAATCCACTTTCCAGCAATTTAGAAAAAAGATCCTTTTCGATGATTTCCACCGGTTTGGGAGAGGCAACCAGACGGCGAAATCCCCGTCCAGCGTCTTCCCCCATTTGCCAACCCCTCTCCTGAATAAGTTTATCCGCGTCCTGAAGGGAATAAAAAACACCGATCGGTTTTGCAGGTTGTTTGAAGGCGGGATCAGCCTGGTCCACCAACACCTGAGTGATAATAGCGGCAGACCTCTTGTTTATTTCCTTTTCCTGGCAAACATTGTCGAACACATTTTGCAGAATGAAGCCGATTCGCCCCTGGCTGTCGGCAACGCAGACATCCAGGGTGACCTGTCGGGGAAACTCGTCTTTGGTCAATTCCTGTTGGAGAAAAATTTGTCCCACCTGTGGTCCGTTGCCGTGAGTCAACACCATTTTTTGATAACCTGCTTCCAGCAATTCCCCCACCTGCTCCATACTTTTTTTGGCGACGACAAATTCTTCGCTCTGATGGGCGTGAATCTGGTCCGAGACGTTGAGGGCATTACCTCCAAAAGAGATGAGAAGACTTGGCTTATGATCCTTTTCGCGCATTAATTTAATCCAAATTCAAGCAGGCTTGCTCATGAAAGGTTTTAGAACCGTTTCCAAATTAGGGGTACCCACTTCTTCCAGTTCATAGGTTACCCGCACCGAGGGTTTTTGAATATCGATCACTCGAGCCAGGTCAATGGGCGTACCGATGACAACGCAGTCGCAGTCTGAAGCATTGATGGTTTGCTCCAGATCTTTGATTTGTTCTTTGCCATATCCCATTGCCGGCAGGAGATTGCCGATCTCCGGATATTTCTCAAAGGTTTCGATAAGGGTTCCGGTCAACCAGGGCCGGGGGTCCACAATTTCTTTCGCGCCATATAGTTTTGCCGCCAGTGTCCCTGCGCCAAACTTCATGCCGCCATGCGTCAGGGTCGGGCCATCTTCCACCACCAGCACTCGCTGGCCGGAAATCATTTCCCCTTGCTCGGCATAAACAGGAGAACCCGCTTCGATAACCACCGCACTGGCATTACAAGCCTGAATATTTTCTTTCACCAGCCTGACGGCAGAATCTTCGGCCGTATCCATTTTATTGATGATAATGACATCTGCCCTTTTGAAATTCACTTCTCCTGGATAATAGGATAGTTCGTCTCCCGCACGGTGGGGATCGACCACCACAATTTCCAGATCGGGCAGATAGAAAGGAAAATCGTTGTTACCTCCATCCCAGATAATAATATCCGACTCTTTTTCTGCTTCTCGCAAAATCGCTTCATAGTCGACTCCAGCAAAAATGGGACAACCCATAGCGATATACGGTTCATACTCTTCCATTTCCTCAATGGTGCAATTCTGTTCTTCCAAGTCGGCAAGAGTGGAAAACCTTTGCACCCTCTGTTTTTCCAGATTCCCATAAGGCATAGGATGTCGGATCACCCCGACTTTTTTGCCGTGACTCTGAAGAATCCGGGCAATTCTTCGAGAGGTCTGAGATTTTCCGCAGCCAGTACGGACTGCACACACCGAGATGATTTTCTTTTCAGATCTGATCATGGAACCCGAAACACTGAACAACCAGAAATCAGCTCCGGCAGAAACAATGCTGGATGCCTGATGCATTACATATTCGTGAGAAACATCGCTGTAGGCAAAAACCACTGCGTCGATGAATTCATCGCGGATCAAATCCAATAACTGGTCTTCGGGTAATATGGGAATACCCTGCGGATACAAATCTCCCGACAAGCTTGCAGGAAAAGTTTTATTATCAATCCCTGGGATTTGCGTTGCGGTGAACGCCACCACTTCATAGTCTGTCTCATTTTTAAAGCGGGTGTTGAAGTCATGAAAATCCCTCCCCCCTGCTCCCATGATAAGAATTCTTTTTCGTTTCATAAGCTCAGAACTAAGAGGTCAATCCTTTTTTCTTCAGAGCAAATTTAATCATCTCACAAATCATATCCGCATCAATGACAGAAGTATTGAACGCCAGATCGAATTCAGGAGCAGTAGCCGCTTTAAAATAAGCACTGATAAACGCCTCCCTCTCTTTGTCTTTTTCTTTGACAATCTGTTCAGCTTCTTTTAAGGGCAGACTCCTCACTTCCATGATATTTTTTATCCTGTCATCCAGCGGGGCTGTCAGTTTTATTCTAAGCCCTTCCTTCCTTTCATTTAAGATAAAATTTGCCCCTCGCCCCAGCAAGATGGCGTTTTCATTTATCACAATGGCTTCCATCAACCGAGTGATCCGCAAAACATAATCCTTTTGCAAAATTGCTCCAGAAGTGATTAGGTAGTTCACCCAGTTCTCCATCTGAGTTTGTTTTTTCTCATCCAGAGTCTCCAGAAAATTCCTGTTCAACTCTTCCCTTTCGGCAATATGGTTGATCAGGTCCTTCCCGTAAACGCGCCAGCCAAGCGCACCTTCCAACTGAGGTATGATTGCCTCTTCACGACAACCAAAGTCTCTCGCAATAGCTAAAAAATGATGGACCTCTGTCTGGCTTTTCTTAGCGCGTTTACGGTTATCGTTCCACTCTCTAATTTTCTCAGCAATTATTTGTTCGGCAATGGATTCCGGAATTGCGTTAGACATAAGTCACCTATAAGAAAAGGGTTAAAGTCTATGTTACATATGGGCGCGAAAAGCCATCGCCTCTTTCAGTCGCTCTTTCGCCATCACGATCGCCGCAGAGTGTGGATATTGCCCTTGTTTCAGGTTTCTTTCCAGCACTTCCCTTGTATTCCGGCTAATCGTTGACTCTATTCTTTCAAAAGCCTGTTTCTCATTCATTCCCTGATATTCGGTCGCAGCACAAATCACCCCGCCACCATTAGCGATGACATCAGGGATAATGATAACTCCTCGATCCCGCATAACTTCAGCGGCCTCATGAGTGATAGGAATGTTGGCTCCTTCCAACACCAGTTTTGTTATCAACAAATGCTGGTTGTCCACCGTAAAAACATCTGGACGGGCAGCAGGAATAAAGATATCTGATTCCATCTGCAACATTTCTTCATGCGTCAACAACTTGCCCAAGCCGGAGCTTGTCACTGAACACCCGGACTTCTTAAATTCAATCAGCCCCGGAATATCAATGCCATCGGGATTATGAATCGCTCCGCCCGTATCGCAGGTGGCGATGATCGTAGCGCCTCGCTCCGTTAAAAATCGTGCGGCCGCTTTACCGACATTGCCAAACCCCTGAATAATCACCCGAGCATTTTTCAACGGAAGTTCAAGAACTTCACTGGCAACATCCGCCGCAACCGCCAAGCCGTACCCTGTTGTGCCAAGCTCATCAAGAGGCAGACCCCCCAATACATGAGGCAAACCCACCGCCCGCCCAATTTCATCATGAATATAAGCCATGCAGATTTCATCGGTGCCCATATCTGGCCCGGGAGTGTAATCTATCAGATGCTTGATGGCCTGGGCAAACTCCCTCACCAGAGCCTCCTTGTTGGTGACATTAGGATTTTCCAGAATCGCCGATTTAGCTCCTCCATGCGGCAGGTCATTCAATGCATTTTTCAAAGTCATTGCTCGAGCCAACCTGAAAACCTCGCGGGTATCCACATCCGATGCCATGCGGCAGCCGCCAATAGCAGGCCCCAGAGAAAGGTTATCAATAACAACAATCGCCTTAAGCCCGGATTTGGGCTCATAGATATGAACGATTTTTTCCGGCCCCAAATCATCAGCAAAACTATCAACATAATGGGCGGTCATGATCCTCACCTTCCTTTCATGGCAAAAGTTTCATTTCGGCTTTAGCATCCAATACAACCAGTGAATCCGTGTAAAGTCTTACAGGGTTGAAGTCGAGAGAAACCAGTCTGGTTTCCTCCTCAACCCATTGCGTCATCCATTTCATAAACTCCATCAAACTGGCAAGGGCCAGTGGAGGTTGCCCCCTCACCCCTTGAATGATTTGACCTGCCTTCGTCCTCAAAATACTTGCAAGAATTTCTTCATCCGTCGCCGGGAGCAGAATACGTTCAATATCCTTAAAAATTTCTACGTAACTTCCTCCCGTTCCAAAAAGAAGTAAAGGACCAAACGTCGCATCCCTGCACATGCCCAGCATCAAGTCCAGCCCCGGCGGCATTTGCTCTTCCACCCAAACCTGACCCGGCCAGACCTGATTCATCATTTGCCATTTTCTTTTGAGTTCCTGT
Organism: Nitrospinota bacterium; assembly: GCA_014382285.1. Taxonomy (GTDB): domain Bacteria; phylum Nitrospinota; class Nitrospinia; order Nitrospinales; family VA-1; genus LS-NOB. The sequence continues at coordinate 6,568 of JACNKA010000088.1, forward strand.
TTATCATTCAAATTGAGTTCAACTGCATACAATTCCGTTTTGTGTAACAGATCCGATGCCACCGCCTTGAGCACGAGGGGGAAACCAATCTCTTCAACAGCCTGATCGAGGTCTTCGGGCCGAGTGATCCTGAAATTTTCAGGCACACGAATTTTGCACTCACGCAAGAAACTCTTGATAAGCATTTCATCCAAAGGAGGAGATAATCGCCCCTCGTATGCTGACAGTAAGTGAAAAACTCTTTTCCCGCTCACTGGAATTTCTTTCGCCTTCTTTGCTGTCAACCGAGTGATAAGGTTAACCGCCCAGGCGGCTTCCTCTCCGGTGGGAAAAACAGGAATCTTTTCATTAATAAAAGCCGTGCTAAGAGGCAAAAACATATTCCTACCATAAGCACCCAAAACAACGGGTAGGTCTCTGGGTAAAACTTCGCGCAAGCGTTTGGCAATATCAGCGTTGATCCCTTCCGTTCCTCCCAAAACAACGAGCAAAAGACAATCGTACAATCCGGTTTTGAGGATTTTATCAATGGCCAGAACACACTGCTCATTGGTGCCCGAACCCGTCAGATCAACAGGGTTCCCGAATGAATAATATCCGGGTAGAATATTTTTCAACTCCTCTTGAATCTGCAAAGGAGTTCCGACCACATCGCAGTTTCCCTCTTCCAGAAGATCTGTGAGTAAAACCCCCATGCCCCCACCATTGGAAACAATCAGAACGCGGTTTCCTTTAGCAACCGGCCCGCTTTGCAGAAGTTGCAGGGCATTTATCAACTCATTCAGTCCTTTCACCTCGATCATTCCGGTTTGTCGGCAGACCGCCTGAAATACCGGATACTCACCAGCCAGAGAAGCGGAATGAGCCTGTGTGGCCCGGCCTCCCTTCACGCCTTTTCCCCCTTTGTAAATCACCACAGGTTTTACAGCCGCTGTTCGCCGGACGATCTCAAAAAATCTCTGACCATTTTGAACACTCTCCAAATAAACACCAATGACTTTGACCTTGGGGTCGCGGGCGAATGCCTCAAGAGCTTCGCATTCCCCAACGTCTATTCTGTTGCCAAAATTAATGGCACGATGCACGCCAATATCGCGGCTCGCCAGTTGGTCGAGAATGGCTGAAAGAAACGCTCCGCTTTGGGAAATGACTGCAACCGATCCGATCCCCGGCAAACGAATGTCATCAGCAGAAAGGAATAAACTATTAAACTTGTCAGCAGAACTAAACGTGCCGAGACAATTGGGGCCCATAATGCGCATGCCTAATTTGTTTGCTGTATCTTTCAAGCTATTTTGTCGAAGTTCTCCTTCAGGCCCGGATTCGGAAAAACCACCGCTGACCACGATCAAGTGATAAATCCCATGATCGGCCAAAGGCTCGATCAATGCCTCGACCCGTTCTGCAGAAACTGCGGCAATCGCCAGATTAATATCCGGGGGGATCTCTTGAACAGACCGCACAGACGGACATGAGCCCAATGATTCTCCATCAGGGTGCACAGCGATCAGTCGCCCTTCATACCCTTGCGCAATCAGGCTATCCACAATTCGCTTGCCCTGATTACCCGGTTTTGCACCCGCACCAATTATCGCAACCCCCTTTGGTGCAAAGAAAGGCTCAAGGAGCTTTTCGGCAGAAGAAAATCGAGCATTCATTGTGGCGGTCTCATTCATATTGCCTCCAATAATCATCGACTCTGTTTTGAATCTGCCCGATGACCTCATCCTGCCGATGCGGTTCAAACAAATGGCGAAACCTTTTTTGTAGTTCAAGAAATTTTTCCACCGGCAATCGTTTACGTGGGCGCACGGTGTGAACCACTTCCCCTTCAAAATATTCCTTAACCGGGAAGATTCCCGTATCGACAGCAAGCTTGGCGATCTGTTGTGTTTCCTTAGGCTCAAAACCCCAGCCAGTAGGACATGGCGACATGCAGATGAACATGCGAGGTCCTTGCAAATCTTTGGCCCGGGCAAACTTATTCGACAAATCAATAGGTTCGCGCGGAGACACCGTGGCGAGGTAAATCGGTTTCTGCGCTTTCCAGATTTCAAACAGGTCCTTTTTATTTATTTCCGTTCCCGCCTCATGCGCATCCGTACTCGGTGTTGTCTGAGTCGCGCTGCCATAGGGGGAAGCCGCCGACAACTGGAATCCGGTGTTGCCATAAGCCTCGTTGTCATAACAGAAATAGATGAAATCCAAATTCCGGTGAATCGCTGCCGAGGTGGCCCCGAATCCGATATCGTTGGAAGAACCGTCACCGGCAACCACAATCACATTGAGGTTCTCTTTTTTCTCCAACCCTCGATAGCGCATACGAATGTCCAGAGTGTCGCGGACACCTTGCGCCGCAGGCACCGGACCACCCATGGTGGTGTAAAGCCAGGAACCTTTCAGCGGAGTGAATGGATAGACAGAAAGCAGGGTGAAACAACCGGCGGCGTTGCAAATCAAAAAATCGTCTCCCAGTTCCTTCAACCCCATCCTCAGTCCTTCCAGCCCCCCACATCCGGCACAAAGCCCGGTTCCAGGAGCAATGGCTTCATGAGGATGAAGGTCTTTTATTTTTTTATGAACGCCCGTTAATACTTTCATGATATCGCCTCTTTCAATTTCGCAATCTGCTGAAGCCGATTAAATCCACTCACATCATTTTCGTCATACAGGTAAAGCGGCGTTCTGCTATCTGGTTTATCCAAATGCTCGATGATGGCCATGAAATCCTGATCGTCTATGTCCTTTCCTCCAAGCCCTCCAATGACTGACAGAATTTTATCGGGCCGGTCTTCACAGGCGTAAAGAGACGTCACGATTTCCGGATAGGTGATTCCCCCCATACCCGGAGCCAGGTTTTGATCGATCACGGCAACTTTAGCGTGCCCTGCAAGGGCAGAGGCAATCGCTTCACCGGGGAAGGGTCTGAAAAGCCTCAACTTCAAAAGACCGGCTTTAATCCCTTGCTGGCGAAGTTTTAGCACCGCCGATTTTCCTTTCGTGGCGAAAGAATTGCTCATCACAAAAACATATTCCGCATCATCGAGATGAAACATCTCGACAGGCACGTATAACCGACCAAAGTGTTTTTCAAAATCCTGAGCCACCCGGTTGAAACAATTTTCCGCATTGCGGCAAGCCAACTCCTGCTGAAGTTTGAAGCTGGTATAGGTCGCCCCGCCAAAAACTGCCGATGCCCGGGCCATCGGTCGTGAAGCCTGGAACACCGGTTGTGTTGCCGTGTACAGAGGTAAAAAGCTACGGACTTCCTCCTCGTCCGGGATCAAAACCGGTTCGCGAGTGAATGACAAATAAAATCCATCCAGATTAACCAGAACCGGCAGGCAGACATCCGCATCTTCGGCGATGCGGTAGCCCATCAGGATAAAATCAAACACCTCCTGACAGGTTTCAGCATGCAGTTGAATCAAACCACAATCTCGAGTACTCAGGACATCGTTATGGTCCGGCTCAAGTGTGAGCGGGGTAGCTAAAGCCCGGGACACATTGACAATGACCATCGGTGTCCGCCAGCCTGTTATGGTATAAAGAGATTCCATCCCATGCAGAATGCCCTGGCTCGAAGAAGCCGTAAAAACACGCACCCCTGTAGCTCCTGCAGAACCCGCCGCCATGAACATGGAATGCTCCGAGTCCATATTGGTGAATTTCCCCTGCAGGGTTCCATCGGCAAACCACTTCGCCAGGGTTTCAACAATTTCAGTTTGCGGGGTAATGGGAAATGCCGGAACATACTCCACCGCCGCCATTCGTGCTCCCCAAGCGGCCGCTTTGTTTCCCGTCAGCATTATTTTTTTTGACGTTTTCATGGGAACATTCCCGTTTCTCTAACCGTGTTAATAAAATGGCCCGGGCATTCCTGAGCACAGATCAGGCAACCTTTACAATGGTCATAATCAATTTCTGGCCTGCCGTCAGGAGCAGTTCTAATGACACCATCCGGGCAACGGGCATAGCAGATCATGCAATTATTGCACTGCTCGTAATCAATTTTCGGCCTCTCCACCCGCCAGTTTCCGGTTTTTCTCAAGGCCATATTTCCCGGGTCCAATATGATAGGTGCGCCATCGACCACGGGCAGATGTTGAGGAAAAACCAGCGACTTGGCAATTAAAGGACTGTTTGCCTTTTCTGAAATGACCGCCGGCTGGATGATTTCGAAAATTTCCCGGGCCAGATTGAGATTGCCTCTCAGCACTTGGGAAGAAACTCCGGTCAATTCGTCCTCCACAGCTTGCAGAAGATCGGGCAACTCAATGATTCCCAGCAGACGAGCCCCCGCTGCGGAAAGTGCAGAACTGTATACCATTCTGTTATCGAGATGCTGGAGACAAAGATCGGTCAGGTTGACCGCCGTTACCGAAAAGTTGCTCGCCAACGACTCAGGCATACGGTCGGAATTGACAAAAATAACGGTGGAAGGATCCGCTCCACAAAGAGGAGCAGACTGGGGATCGTTCAACAGGGTCTCATCTCCGATTAAAATAATATCAGGAGAAGAAATCGGCCCGCGTTCGAGAATAGCATCTTTAGAAATGCGAGTGAAAGCGATGACCGGGGCACCTCTTCGTTCGGCCCCATAGAGAGGAAAATCCTGAGCCTGGAACCCGGAATAAAACCCCGCACTGCCTAACATCTGGCTAGCGGTTTTAATCCCCTGCCCTCCACGACCATGCATGCGTATTCGCCACATTTGGTCCTCGCTCAGTTGATTGTTTTACTTATCCCCTATATAAGACACCACCTAAGAAGAAATATTCCCTACTAACAAAATGAGGCCGGATTGCAGGATTTTCCACACTTATCTACTGATTTTCCATGGCCGATGCAGAATAAATAGCCTGAAAACGTGTTTCCAGCTTTTCTGCCTCAATAGAACGGCCCATTTTATGAAGCAAATGGGCATAATGTTCGAGAATGTTCCCGACCATCGGGTGCTCTCTGCCCAGAGACTCTTCCAGAATCTTCAATGCCCGCTGCAACATGACTTCAGCCTCTTCGTATTTGCCACGCACCCGGTAGTTTGCCGCCAGATTATTCAGAGCAAAAGCCACATTAGCATGCTCTGGGCCTGATATTTGTTCATCCATCGCCAGAGTCCGCTTAAGAATCAGTTCGGCCTCGACAAACTTGGATTGAATCCGATAAATTTCGGCCAACTGATGGAGACTAAAATGAAGACGATTATTACTGAGAGGAGGTGTTCCCGCCAATTTCAAGGCCTGCACGAAATGTTTTTCTGCTTCAGCATAGCGAGATTGCTGAAAGGCGTTCACACCCTTTTTATTATGGCTTTCCCAGGTTTCCGGTGGATTCAAGTAGCTATGAACGTAAAGAAATGAGCCCACCACCGCCACAAAAAGAGCAATAAATTTTGTTCTGGTCATAAAAACCGGCCCTGGGTAAAGGAGATTGCACCTCAGTGTGTACTGTGGTTCCTCTCATTTTCAAGCTTCCAGTAAAGGTTCAAATCTCTCTGAACAAGGGCTAACACTCCGCCCTGAAAAAGAATCAGAACCATTTCCCAAAAAAGATAAAAAGGTACCGTTGGCGAAAGAACCTTTTTCAATGCACTGAGGATAAAAAAACTGAGGATAACCAGCGGAACGGAAAAGGACTTTGCCAGTTTCTTTTTCAGAAAACCCGAGAACATTTTAAACTGGAAATACAAAAAAGCCGACTCTATTCCCGCCACAATTAAATTAATAAATACATCGGCCGCCGAACTGCCTCTCGGTATGTCTAACGCGTTCTGTATAACCCCATAAAAAAAATATGGAAGAATCGTGAAAATGAACAACCCTAACGCCAGCAGCTCGGGGTTGAGTTTTAATTTTTTATAGCTGGTGAAGTCTCGATAGTTCCCCAGAAACCAGAAATACAGATAGAGCCCAAAAGTCATCTGGTAAAAAATCAGGAAAAGCTTGACCGATAGACCACTAAAAGGGGTTTTGGGCAGTCCTTTGTATTGGGAAATAATTTTTGAGGAAAATATTTCCCGGATCGATTTTATCTTTCCGCTTTTTTTATCGATCAGATTGTCTTCGGGAATCAGCTTCCCCTTCGACAGTAGACAGCGAATATCCCTCAGGTGCAACGGAACCTTTTTCCTGGGACCTTTCAGGGGAGAATATTGTTTTGCTGAAAATTCTATAACAGCGGCAAGTTTTTCCAGTTCCCTCTTTGCCTTCAACCCAAGATAAATCACCAAAAAAGTGATTGCGAAGATCAGGTAAATCGACCAGAGGGCATTGGAAAAAGCGGCGGTATCATAAATACCATGAAGCATGACCACAACAGCCAGACCGTGCATCAGGTGCCTGGGTCCGTTAAGGCTGAACTTCGCCCGACCCATAAAATAGCCCAGGATAATACCGAAGAACGCATGACCTGGCACTGCTGTGAGCATTCTTAAAATACCCACCTCCTGCCCATGTGGAAGAACATGTATTATATTTTCTACGGTGGCGAATCCGCAGCCGATCATACCGCCATAGATAATACCGTCAAAGGGCTCGTTAAATTCCCGATCATCAAAGATGAACGCCTTCAAAAATAAAAATTTACATAACTCTTCGGCAAGGGCCACACCGAAAAATGCATAAAAGATGGTCTTTGGCCAAAAGAGTGGGGAGTGCTCATCCTGCAAGGTCGGCATGCCTAAAAATTCTTCAACAACGCCTTCAAAATAATAGGTAGGAAAAACCGCCAGACCACCAAGGAAAAAACTCTTCAGCACAAGCTTCCCAGGTTCCCTGTCTAGTTTGTTGGAGTAGTAGATAAAAACAGCAATGGCAATGCCTGGACCCATGGCGATATAAAGCAGTCTTAGCGTTTCCATGCCCTCACTCATACGCGAGCCAGCCTTTCATCGCAGATCGGTGATATCGTTTCCTTTTAAATCTATATATTCTGCCTGAGGGATTTTAGGCAATCCCGGCATTCTCAGGATGTCTCCCGTCAGGGGAATGAGGAACCCGGCTCCTGCCGCAATTAAAATTTCTCGAACGGTGACGCTAAAATGTTCTGGCCGGCCGCGAAGTTTCGGGTTATCCGACAAAGAAGCAGGAGTTTTGGCAATGCATACAGGAAGGTTCTGAACCCCGAGTTTTTCTATCGACCTGAGATCCCTTTCAGCTTTTGCGGTATATTTAATTTCTTCAGCTCCATACATCTTGCTGGCGATCTTCCAGATTTTTGTCTTCACGTCTTCATTCCAATCATAAAGCGGACGGAAGGGCCGATGTTTTTTTTCTGCGTGCAGAATCACTTTCTCGGCCAAGTCCATTCCACCTTTCCCCCCTTCGGCAAAAACGTTGCTCACCGCGAAAGGAACTTGCAGATTGTTCTCACAATGTTTTCGCACCACCTCAATTTCATCAGGGTGATCCCCCTCAAAGCGGTTGAGGCAAACTATGGGAGATTCGAGGAATTGTTTGATGTTTTCCACATGCCGGTCCAGGTTAGGCAGACCCTTTTGAACAGCCACGGGGTTAAATTTTTCAAGGTCGGGTTTATCAATACCGCCATGAGACTTCAGCGCTCTGCAAGTCGCAACCAGAACCACAGCCGCAGTATCCAGCCCTGCCCCTTTGCATTTGATGTCGAAAAACTTTTCTGCTCCCAAATCGAAACCGAACCCTGCCTCGGTGACCGTCCAGTCTGAAAGAGCCAAAGCCATTTTGGTTGCCAGAACCGAGTTGCAACCGTGCGCGATGTTTGCGAAAGGTCCCCCATGGATCAAGGCCGGCACTCCCTCTGTAGTCTGAACCAGATTGGGGAGCAGAGCATCCTTGAGCAGAGCCGCCATCGCACCGGAAGCATTGAGGCTTTTTGCCGTGATCGGCTCTTCCTTATAAGTGAACGCCACCAGAATTTTGCCCAGCCGGGCTTTCAAGTCTTCATAGTTCTCTGCCAGACACAGGATAGCCATGATTTCAGAGGCGGCGGTGATATCGAATCCGCTTTCGCGCGGAACTCCCTGTAAAACGCCTCCCAGGCCGATAACAATATTGCGAAGCGCACGATCATTCATATCCATGACGCGTCGCCAGATGATGCGTCTCGGATCAATATCTGACAACCCTTCATGGTAAATTTTGTTATCCAGCATCGCTGCCAGCAGATTGTGAGCAGAAGTCACGGCATGGAAGTCGCCGGTAAAATGCAGGTTGATATCATCACTTGGTAAAACCTGGCTCAATCCGCCGCCAGTGGCCCCGCCCTTCATTCCCAGACAGGGCCCGAGGGAAGGCTCTCTGAGTGCCAGGCAAACCGATTTGTTGAGTCGGGCCATCGCCTGGCCGAGACCAATAGTTGTGGTGGTTTTTCCTTCCCCTGCCGGAGTGGGGGTGATGGCCGAGACCAAAACCAGTCTTCCTCTTGTGGGAAATTTTTCCAGAACCTCAAGGCGGACTTTAGCCTTATCATTACCAAAAGTAATGATGTCACCTTCGGTCAGTCCCAGTTTTCTGGCTATATCAAAAATCAATTCCATAGTAAAAAAAGGTGTGGGACAGAAAGTTTCCATCCAGTTTTATTGCCGGGTTTCCAGTTCACTTATTTTAACCCAATTATGTTAGATCACAACCACATCAGAAAATTCCATCAGGAGCTGACTCATGGCAAAAACAGGCTTTTAAGGTGCCTTAATTAATGGCATCTGCCAGTGGGGAGGAATATACTTGTTATAAGGGGTATCTCTCTACTACGGGAGTCTATTCACTCCAAAACCTGACGTTGAGAAGAGTCATGCTGATTGCACCAATAGACCATAATAAGGAACCGGACCCGGATAAACATATAAGCAGGATCAGTTCCCCTTACTGGACCCTTCCCAGCAATGGCGGGCTAGGTTCCCCGCAAAATTTCAATCCATCCCATTCCAGTCAAGGCATCATATTGAGAGCGAGAGATACCCGCCTGATGGAACGGCGCAAACATCTTTCCCCACCTGAGTTGCCGGAACAGGAACGGCGGCAAAGAAATAATCGCAAACATGACGCCAGATGGGACACCGCGAGCCACCACATTCTCGTCATCGCTCTCGAACGCAAAGCCGGAGAACCTTCCCCCTGGAAAGCCGGAGACCGCGTGTCAGTCGTTCCCAAAACAAGTACTACTACACCACACCCGCAAGACAACACACAACCCGACACTCGCAAACCTCCTTTATTGGTCAAAGATGAAGGGGACTATGTATTGCATCTCAGCAAAGATTATCCTCCTGAACGCTAGCCAGCGTGACGCTGGACTCAATGAGCAATAAATTTCTGGCTATCAACCAATGATTAAATTTTTCAAAAGCGTTAATTTGCAAACAGGTTTATATTAGGTATAGAAAATTCCTCATGGAGGTTCTCTATGAAAGCTCTGGTTCTTGATAGCCCCCGCGACGAATGGGAAACCACAACGGGAATGAACCTGATAGATCTGCCTGAACCGGAACTGGATGAAAGTCTGCGCCCTGCCGATTCCAACAAGTGCATCATCAAACCACTTTATACCGGGTTTTGCGGTTCCGACAAAAGCCTGTGGTTTCGCCATGCCTTCAGGGACATGCTCCTCGACTCTCGCGACCGTGATGGTCAAGCATACAGGATTTGCGGGCACGAACTTTTAGGAGAAATTGTCGAAGCCGGGTCTTATTCACAAAACCAGTACGGTTACAAACCCGGAGATATTGTCTCGACGGAATCCCATATATTCTGCGGAGTTTGCCACCAGTGCAAAATCGGCGATGCCCATGTTTGCTCAAACCATCTCATTATAGGAATCTCCACCGATGGCTGTTTTGCCGAGCAGATTAAACTGCCAGCAAAAGAGTTGTGGCGCACTGATCTGGACAAAATTCGCCCCGAGGTCGCAGCCATTCAGGAACCCCTGGGAAACGCAGTGCACGCCTGCAGCCGGGTGGACCTTCGCGGCAAAACGGTTGCCGTGTTCGGCTGTGGCACAATAGGGCTCTTCACCATTCTTGTCGCACGGGCGATGGGAGCAACAACAATCATTGGTGTCGACCCCTCAAAAGCCAATCTTAAAATAGCCGAAGAACTTGGCGTGGACTCCACTTTGCGGGTCGCCACAGACCCGACCAAAAAGTCCGGCCCCGCGCCAGATTTGGAAATAGCAGATAAAATCCGCCAGCAATGTTTCAACGAAGGAGTCGATGTGGCTTTTGAAATGTCCGGAAGCAATCAGGCTTTGAACACGGCGATTGCCTCCACCCGTGCCGGTGGCAATATCATTCTGTTCGGTCTTTCTTCTGGCGACTACACCCTGACTAATTTTCAAGATATCATTTTGCATGGAAAATCTTTGCACAGCGTCGTTGGCCGACAGGTTTTCCAGACTTGGTACGTCACCAGCAATCTGCTGATGTCCAGAGGCCATTCCTTGCAGGATAAAATTTACGATATCATCTTGAACCGGGGCCAGGGTACGGTTGTCCCGTTCAAAGAATTCGATAAAACGCAATTTCAAGAAGCCATGACCTCGCATCCCAAAATTGTATTGAAATATGACTGACAAGAACAATGATAGTTTTTACGCGCATCTTCGGTCTGAGTTGGAAACGATTCACGAGTCCGGCTTATACAAAGATGAACGCGTCTTATTGTCTCCGCAGGGTGTTCACCTCTCCACGTCTCATGGAGAGGTTCTTAACTTTTGCGCGAATAATTATCTCGGCCTGGCCAACCACCCGGAAATTCTCGAATCAGCCCGTCAGGCTCTCGACCAGTATGGTTACGGCATGGCTTCGGTGCGGTTCATTTGCGGAACTCAAGATATCCATAAGCAATTGGAGCAAAGCATTTCCACATTTCTACAAACTGAGGACACAATTCTCTATTCCTCGTGCTTCGATGCTAACGGTGGATTGTTTGAAACCCTGCTGACGGAAAAAGATGCGGTGATCAGCGACCGGCTGAACCATGCAAGCATCATTGACGGAGTGCGCCTTTGCAAGGCCAGTCGGTTTCGTTATAACCATGCCGACATGGATCATTTGGAAGCTCAGTTGAAAAGAGCGCAAAAATATCGACATCGGATCATCGCCACCGATGGAGTTTTCAGCATGGACGGCGATGTCGCCCCGCTAAAGGAAATTTGCGATCTTGCCGACCGGTATGACGCTAAGGTCATGGTCGATGACTCGCATGCCACAGGTTTTTTCGGCAACACCGGCCGCGGCAGTGTGGAATATCGAAACGTCATGGGGCGCGTGGACATCATCACTTCAACTTTCGGCAAAGCCCTGGGAGGAGCCTCCGGTGGATTCACCAGTGGACGCAAAGAGGTCATAGACCTTTTGCGCCAACGCTCACGACCTTATTTGTTTTCCAACAGCCTGTCACCCGTCATCGCATCCACCACCATTAAAGCCATCGACCTCATTTCAAATTCTCTGGGCTTGATCCATAAACTTCGGGACAATGTGAAATATTTCCGCTCCGCAATTTCCGGTGCCGGTTTCGAGATCCGACCTGGCGACCACCCTATCATTCCCATCATGATCGGCGATGCCTCCGCGGCAAAAAACATGGCAGAACAATTGCTGAAGGAAGGCATCTACGTGATCGCCTTCAGCTATCCGGTGGTGCCCAAAGATACGGCGCGTATTCGCATTCAAATTTCCGCCGACCACGAAACCGCCGACCTCGATCAGGCGGTATCGGCATTCAGGAAAGTCAAAACCGACCACGTATGAACAGAGGGCCACAATGAACGATAAAGGCGAATTGACTAAAGAAGTATCGGTGGATTTAAAAAACCATATCTCCTACGCAGAAGATTCGGTGGTCAGCAAAACTCTGGTCAATGAAAAAACCGGCACCCTCACTCTGTTCGCCTTCGATGCAGGTCAGGGTTTGAGTGAACATACTGCGCCTTTTGACGCCATCGTGCAGATTCTAGATGGCGTAGCGGAAATAACCATAGGTGGCCGAAAGATCAGCACCAAAACCGGGGAACTGATCATTATGCCCGCGAACATTTCCCATGCATTGTATGCCTCGCAGAAGTTCAAAATGCTCCTGACCATGATTCGTGCCTGACGAATAATTCTGCCAACGTTAAACTTTCTTAATTCTTCTTTTATTTGTAATGTTTTATCCCCTTCATGCGACTATAAGTGAGCAACATTCATCAAGCAGGATATTGTCCAACCATCAACTGGTTTGAATTTAAGCCAGAGAAAAGAATATGAAAAAAATAATCATACTGGGGCTCATCGCTGGTTTCTTATGGGCCTTTTCCTACTTTGACCTGGGTCACTACCTGACCCTGGAATACATAAAAGAGCAACAGGCCAATTTCTCTGCCTTTTATAAGGAAAACGCTTTATTAGCAATGGGTGCTTATTCCACCATTTATATTGTGACCACGGCGCTTTCCCTGCCGGGAGCCGCCCTGCTCACCTTACTGGGGGGTGCTTTATTTGGCCTGGTTACCGGAACAATTCTGGTTTCTTTTGCCAGCACCATCGGAGCGACTCTTGCTTTTCTTGTTTCACGGTTGTTACTGCGCGACTGGGTTCAAGATAAATTTGGCCGCTACCTGGAATCCTTTAATGACGGCATCAAAAAAGACGGAGCTCTTTACCTGTTCACACTCCGGTTAATACCTGCCGTTCCTTTCTTCGTCATTAATCTGGTTATGGGCTTGACTCCCATGAAGACAGGATCATTTTTCCTGGTGAGCCAGGTGGGAATGCTGGCGGGCACCCTTGTTTTTATAAATGCGGGAACACAACTCGCTCAAATCGAATCTCTAAGAGGTATTCTCTCTACAGAAATTATCTTTTCATTTGTCTTGCTGGGGATCTTTCCATTACTGGCCAAAAAAATCATGAATTTCTATAAGAGAAGAAAAGTGATGAGTAAGTTTAAAAAACCAGAATCCTTCGATTACAACATGGTAGTGATCGGAGCCGGGTCAGCCGGTTTGGTCACCAGCTATATCGGGGCAGCAACCAGGGGAAAAGTCGCATTAATAGAAAAACACAAAATGGGTGGAGACTGCTTGAATACAGGATGCGTCCCAAGCAAAGCTCTCATCCGGTCGGCCAAGTTTATGGCGGATGTTAAGAATTGTCAGAAGCTCGGGTTCAAAAGTGCACAGATTGAGTTTGATTTTGCCGATGTAATGGAGCGGGTTCAACGGGTCATTAAAACTATTGAACCGCATGACTCAATCGAACGATACACTTCTCTGGGAGTGGAATGCCACACGGGGGAAGCCAAGATATTGTCTCCCTATGAAGTTTTAGTGAATGGCAAAACTCTCACCACAAGGAATATTGTGATTGGAACCGGAGCCCGCCCTGCCATTCCCCTGATTGAAGGCATTGAAAATGTCGACTACCTGACTTCTGACACTGTATGGAATATTCGCAAGCAACCAGACAAACTACTTGTACTGGGTGGGGGGCCTATCGGCTCCGAACTGAGCCAGGCCTTTGCTCGACTGGGGTGCTCCGTAACTCAGGTTCAGCGTAACAAGCGGCTGATCCCTAAAGAAGACCCTGAGGTATCACAAATGCTTTTGGAAAGTTTCCAAAGCGAAGGAATCAATGTATTGATAGCACATACTCCCAAAAGATTTTTCAAACGCGATGGAAAAGATTTTCTGGAGTGTGAGAATAACGGAAACTCTGTCGAAGTCGAGTTTGACACTCTCTTGGTAGCATTGGGAAGAAAGGCCAATACAACAGGGTTTGGACTAGAGGAACTCGGCATTGAGTTGACTCCCCAAAAAACCATAAAGGTAGACGCGTACATGAAAACCAACATCCCTAATATTTACGCCTGCGGAGATGTTGCAGGGCCCTACCTATTCACTCATACAGCGGCTCATCAGGCTTGGTACTGTGCGGTCAATTCAATGTTAAATCCCTTTTATGGTTTCAAGGCAGACTACAGTGTTGTGCCCTGGTCGACCTTCACTGACCCTGAGGTAGCAAGGTCTGGCTTGAATGAGCTGGAAGCCAAAGAACAAGGGATTCCTTATGAAGTCACCACCTATGGCATTGATGATCTGGACCGTGCTATTACTGATGAAGCGGCACATGGAATTGTTAAAGTATTAACGGTCCCCGGAAAAGACAAGATCATAGGTGTCACCATTGCGGGACTACACGCCGGAGATATCATTGCAGAGTATGTTGCCGCGATGAAAAACGGATTCGGGATGAATAAAATTTTAAGCACCATTCATATCTACCCCACCTTGGCAGAGTCTAATAAATTCGCGGCGGGTAACTGGAAAAAAAATAATGTCACGGAGAAAACTCTGGCATGGGGGGAGAGAATCAACCGGTGGCGAAGAGACTATTTTTAATTCCAGACCAACGATAAAATCGACGAATCGATCAGAACCGAAAGGTGAGCATGGAACCCAGGTAGTTGATATCACTGCCCGGAGAGGTTTGCTTGAGGAATTCGCCGGCGCGAAAATGAACAAATATTCCTTTTAAATCCAGATGTCGGTTGAAGGTATATTTAATTTCTAACTCTGGCTGGGTACCGACATAGCGTGCCCGGCTGGATTGACCACTACGCAGTAACCCGTTACCAATGGAGTAGACACCGTCATCCAGACTATCGCGCCAGATAAATAAGGCACTTGTGGTGAGGGACCAATGTTCGTCCAGGGTCAGCGTTATTCGAGGATGCAAATCGCGTTGGTTGATGAGTCCGCTGGCGGCAAGCTGACTGATGTGTTTTCCTTTAGGAAAAAAAGGATTGAATGAATTTAAGTCGGCATCTGTCGGGTCATTATCCCCCGAATACACATCCGCGCGCAGACTGAAACGCACCTTGCCCGGTCCACCAAGTGGAATGGTGTAACCCGTATCGGATGCCAGGGCATAGGCATGAATACTTCCCCTGCCAAATGTGCCGAACTGATATAAGAATTCAAAATTATAATCCAGGTTTTTCTCTTTGCCCCACAGTCGGGTACCGAAAGTATGGCGCGTTTCTTCTGCCCCGCCTTGATCATAAAGCGCATCACGGTCGTGCAATCCCAAATAATATAGATCGGTGTTCAAGGAAAAGGGCAGTTTCTGGCGTACCCCATATAAACCCCATACAGTCTTTGTGCTTTTTGAGTCATTATCGAAGTAACTTTGTCCGAGAGTCACGGGCCGGGCACCGAAAGCACGCACATCCCAATTGTCTGTGCGGAATATACCAGTCACCGCATCATGACTGAGGCGCAGGTTGGGTCGCTCGCGATAATTGAAAAAACGCCTGCTTCCAAAAACAATTTCCTGACGTCCAGCACGCACCGTCAGGAGTTGTCCCGGTTTCTTCCACAACTGAAAATCGACGAACCCCTGGTTCAGATCGAGCCAATCCTTATCCACTCCTCGGGGACCGCCATTCCGTCCGGTTTCGATGCCGCTCATCAACTGGCCGAACACCCGGATGCGCTCTCCTAGATGAAGGTCTGCATGGGCCAGATATCGTTGCAGATAATATCCAGCCGTATCCTGAGCACCCTTACCCCAGTTGTTGTTATCAATGAATTCATAATGCTGGCGGGTTTCTCCACCAAAGGTCAAATAGAGTGACTCGGATTCATTGAGGGGAATGTACTTTATAGGGTCGAAAAACTCTGTTCTCTGCTTGGGATCATGCAGAAACTGATAGTTTTCTTCGTATCGTGACGAATTGAATGAGGGACGCTCCTCGTTAGCCCAAACGGGGAATGCGGCGCAAGCCATCATAAGCGCCAGCACCCAAACCCTGCGTAAACATGACGATGAATTAAAGATTATATTTTTAAAAAATCGGGACTTCAACATCATTACAAGTCATACCTTCTGTGAAAATATCCCTGCTTAGAAAGGGAAAAAATTAACCGCAGGATTAAGATTTGTCTAGGGTCTAAGCTGAGGCACTTCGGGAGCTTGCAGCCCTGTGGTTTGTTGGATGAGGTGAATCACACTCGCATCCATCATCTCCATCAATGGTCCGGGATACAATCCAATACACAATACGAGGATAGCCAATGGAATCAGCGTAGCCAATTCCCGATTCGATAATTCTGGGAGCATTTTGGCGGCTTCTGACGATGGCTCTCCCAACACCACCCTTTGAATCATCCACAACATATATGCGGCAGCTAAAACAATACCGCCCATAGAGATAAGAACC
>JACNKA010000064.1 GCA_014382285.1 Nitrospinota bacterium
GGGGTTTCCACCATTGACAAGGTGGCCGGAAAAATACTCCATGTGCGGGTAGAGGGTAAAGAATGGGTGCCGGTTTTAGAGCCATTAAAAATAAAAATTATGCAGGAAATAAACAGCCGGGCGGGAGAGTCGTTGCTAAACAGTATTGTGTTTAAGGCGGTGGCCTGATAGGCTCTGAAGAAAAATTTCTAAATGTTAGGACAACCCAGAAGATGACAGCCAAAACTTGTGAATTAAAGTCTATTTGCGGAGTCGCTAAAGAGGTTTCGCATGCATGGGGAATGTTGTTCATGCTCCTGTTTTTGGCGAACTGCACGACACTGTCAGAGACTCCGGGTTCTATAAGCACTGACTTGTCCTCTTCTTATGCGGTTCGGTCGTTCGAATCGAAAAAGCAACTTTCCGGGGAACTGGATACACGGGACCCCCGTTCTTATTACAATTACCTGATGGCCTTGAATGCGGAGAAGAGTTATCAGTTGGAACAGGCCGCTTTGCATTATAAAGAAGTGGTCCAGCACGACCCGGAGGCAGAAAGATTCCATGAAAAATGGGTTCGCCTTTTGCTCCGCACGGGTCAATTGGACGAGGCTGTTCGAGCCGGTCAAAATGCGCTATCGCGTTTTCCTGAAAATGAAGAAATTTTGATGATTGTGGGGGATATTCTGGCCGGTCAGGGAAAGGTGGAAGAAGCCATCGCACTTTATGACCAGACTATCCGAATTGATCCTGAAAATGCCCGGGCACCGTTGTTGAAAGGTGCCTTGTTGGAAGAGCTGGAGAAATTTGATCAGGCTTTTGAGGAATATAAAAAAGCCGCGTTTATAGAACCCCAAAATCCTCTTGTGCAGTTTTATCTGGGTCGAGCCTATTTGCGGGCGGACCAGTTGTCGGAGGCCGAAAAGAGTCTCGAAAAAGCGGTTTCTTTGAAACCCAACCTGCTACAGGCCCGACATCATTTGGCCTGGGTGCTGGAACGTCAGGGCAGAGCTATTGAAGCGTTGAAAGAATATGGGCTCTTGTTAAAGCTGACACCGGATAGCGAATATATTAAATATCGGGTTTCGCAGCTTCACTCTTCTGGGGCTTTGAATCAGAACCCTCCTCAAGGTTTTGAGACCATTCCCTCGGGCTTGGCAAAACAACCCAATATCCACATGCGCATCGCAACGATTTATTTTGAACAAACCCTGTATATGCGGGCATTGGATGAGTTTCAGATTGTTCTTGCCGCAGGCGATTATAAGGATCCGCATGTTCTCATGGCCCGGATTTATGAAACCCATGGCCGTCTGGACAAAGCCGTTGCAGAGTTTGAAAAACTCAGAAAGCTGGAGCCGAAGTCGCTGGATATTCTCCTTTATACGGCTCGGCTCTACAGTTTGATGAAAATGACACAGAACTCGGTGGCTCTGCTCAATGAGGCCGTCGAAATGGAACCGGGGAACGATCAGCTTCAACACTCTCTGGCATTGGCCTACATGGCTCAAAATGAAAATGACAAGGCCATTGCAACCATGCGCAAGGCCCTGGCTTTGAATCCTCAAAAAGATTCTTACTATTTTGAGTTGGGTGCCTTGATGGAAAAGTCGGGGGATTATAAGGGGGCCATTGCAAACATGAGGCGAGCGATTGAGTTAAACCCTTTGCATTCCAACGCGCATAATTTTTTAGGGTATATGTATGCACTGGAAGGCTATGACCTTGATCAGGCCCTTGAGCATTTGAAAAAGGCTCTGACCATTCAGCCTCGCAATGGTTATTTTCTGGACAGTCTGGGTTGGATTTATTTCAAAAAAGGCGAGTCAAAAAAAGCGTTAACACAAATTCAGAAAGCCCTGATCTACACCGAGCCGGACCCGGTTCTTTATGACCATCTTGGAGATATTCTGTTCTCGCTGGAAAATTATGATGAGGCCAGTGGGGCATGGAAAAACAGTCTGTTTCTCACGGTGAAGGATAAGGCTGACCCGGGCGGAGAAATGCCGAACCCGCAAACGCTGAAGAATAAAATTGATAAAGCAAAAAGGCTTTTGCAACAGAGCTATTAAGAAGGCCCGTTGAATTCCTACCCGTTAACGCGCGTGACAAACCACCTTTGTTTTTTCAGGCTCCTGATTTTTGTGTTGTTGAGTTCGGGGTGTCAGCCTCGAATTGAACCAATGGCTCCGCATTTTTTAAAAGATTCGATCACCACCGGTTACATTTTAAAACGACAGATGGGCCGGGCCGGGAAAATTAAAAACCTCAAGTCATTCACTCGCGCCAGCTTTCTGGGGCCTGAGCTGAAGCAAAGTTTCCGTCAATCCCTGTTGATTCAAGATAACCGGTCTATTCGGGTGGATACCTATGGCTTATTTGGTCAGGTTCTGGGGGTCTTTACCCACCATGAGGGCAGGACTGTATTTTTTGATCCGGCAAAGGGCAGAGTTTATTCCGGGGCGGAAGTGGAGGCTTTGATGGAGAAAATGCTGGGAACGCAGGTGGACTTTCACGAGCATCTCAGGATTTTTGTCGGTCATATTCCAAGACTAGAGTTGCTTGAGATTTTAGATTCGCGACTCAATACAGATCGAACACGATATATTCTGCGATTGACCGATATGCAGCGAGGCGGAAGTGTCACTCTCCAGTTTTCCGCTATGACCCTGCTTCCTCTTGCGATGACCCGTGAGTTGGGAGGGCACACCATCTATTCGGTTGAATGGCAGAAATATGCCAAAATAGGGGATTATGACTTTCCTCATCTGATCACGTTATCATTTCCTGAAAAACAGGAAACCATTCGGGTGAACTACAAAAACCCGATTATTAATCAAGGGTTGCCTGCGGATACGTTTAAGCTTCTCTTGCCTTCTTTGGGCAGTCAATGACAGCAGCCAGCATTTCTTTTAAGACTCCGGCCAAAGTAAATTTGGGCCTTCATATTCTCGGCAAGCGTGAAGACGGTTTTCATGAACTCGAAACCCTTTTCCAAATGGTGAGCTGGTGTGATGAGATCAGGATAGACTGTCTTTCACGCGGATTGGAACTGGTCTGCGACCAACCGGATATTCCCACGGACGAAGGAAATCTGGTCATCAAGGCCGCGCACCTATTGCAAACCCGGTTTCCTGAGCGGTGTAAGGGGGCAAAAATATATCTAAATAAAAACATTCCACATGGAGCGGGGTTGGGCGGAGGTAGCGGTAATGCCGCCGGAGTTTTGCTGGGGCTTAACTTTTTATGGGGTCTGAAATTAAAGCGAGAAGACCTGATTTTAATGGCTTCCGAACTGGGCTCCGATGTGCCTTTTTTCCTGTTTTCCCCCTGCGCTATAGGGAGGGGTCGGGGAGAAATTCTCGAATCGGTCAAAAGTTCCATTAGATTTTATATTTTAATGGTTTACCCTGGGTTTGCCGTGTCCACGGCTACGGTTTATGGAAATCTAAAATTGAAGTTGACAAAAAGGCAAAATAATATTAGCATTTTGAAAAATTTTCTTTTGCAGTCGGAGTTTGCCCAATTGGGGGCAGCGTGGTCCAATGATTTGGAACCCGTTGTATTTCAAGAACATCCGGGCCTTTCTGGGATAAAAAAGGAGATGCTTGCTTTGGGAGCAAAGGGGGCGCTTCTTTCAGGAAGTGGCTCCACTGTCTTTGGTATTTTCGACAATCCCGAAATAGCAGGCAATGCGTATGCCCGGTTGGAGAGGGGGGATTTCAGGCTGTTTTTAGCTGAAAGCGTTGTCAATTTATCCGAATTATATCCTGAGGAAATGTTGCGTTAGCGACCACCCATACTTTCATGTTTAGGGGTATGTGGTGATTTTTCATTTGCCTTCGTGCCCCCATAGGGGGGATCAAGTTATTAGAGGTACTCATTTTCTTGCTTGGAAGTGAGGCAAGGAAGTTGGAAGAACAGAGAACCTCAGCGCGTTGGTGCGGATTAGGTTTTTATACTTTGGGGCGTCGTCAAGTGGCTAAGACACAGGATTTTGATTCCTGCATTCGGAGGTTCGAGTCCTCCCGCCCCAGCCAGATTTAACGGGGATTTTTAGAGAATGGATTCCAGCGGTAATGGACGGTTGCTTGTTTTTTCAGGTAGGGCTAATCCGCTTTTAGCGGAGAATATTTGCAAGTATCTCAAAGTTTCTTTGGGGCAAACGGTGGTCCGTGATTTCTCTGACAAGGAGATTTATGTGCGGATTGAAGAAAATGTTCGCGGGGCGGATGTTTTCGTTGTGCAACCGACTTGTTATCCCGGCAATACCAATTTGATGGAATTGCTGATCATGATCGATGCCTTGCGCCGGTCATCAGCAAGAAGAATTACGGCGGTGATTCCCTATTACGGTTATGCGCGTCAGGATCGTAAATGTGAACCCAGGGTGCCGATCACTTCCAAGCTGGTTGCTGATTTGTTGGAAACAGCGGGGACGGATCGGGTATTGACGGTCGATCTTCATGCCGGACAAATTCAGGGGTTTTTCAACATTCCCGTGGATCATTTGTTCGCCATGAATGTTTTGATTGATTATATCCGCAAACTTGCTTTGCCAAATTTGATTGTTATTTCACCCGATGCAGGAGGTGTGGAGCGGGCCAGGGCATTTGCTAAAAGGTTGGACACTTCTCTGGCTATTATCGATAAGCGCCGGGACATCCCGAACGAAGCCAAAGCCATGAATATTATTGGTGATGTAAGGGGCAAGGTGGCGTTTATTGTGGACGATATGATTGATACTGCGGGAACCCTTATGGAGGCAACGGATGCGTTGTTGGGGGCTGGAGCTAGCGAGGTTCATGCCTGCTGTTCCCATGCGGTTCTTTCTGGCCCTGCAGGAGAGCGAATCAGTAACTCTCCGATTAAATCGGTGGTGACAACAAACAGCATTCCCCTGGGGGGTGAGTTGAGGAAAAACCCGAAGATCAAAGTGCTGTCGGTCGCGCCGTTGCTGGGAGAAGCAATTTTAAGAATTCACGAGGAAACCTCGGTCAGTTCGTTATTCGATTCAACCCGAGAATAAAAATTCAGGCTTTAGCGTCGCACGTTATATGTGAGCGCTCATAGCTTTCAAAACATTTATGGGAGTAAAGAATGTCAGCTCTAGCAGGAAAATTAAGAGAAGTAACCGGTAAATCTGCGACACGGAAACTTAGAAACGATGAGGCCATGCCTGCGGTGATGTATGGGTTGAAAGACAATATCAGCATGGTCATCAATCCCAAGGAATTGAAAAAACTCCTTGAGGCAAAGGGGCGTAATGCCTTGATAGAGCTCAAAATTGAAGGCGACGCTGACCGTAGCGTGGTGTTGAAGGAATTTCAATCTCATCCATTAAGGACGGGTTGGATCCATGCGGATTTTCTGGAAGTGGATGTCACCAAAAAAATCCGGGTCAAGGTTCCTGTTGTGCTGGTGGGTACGTCCCCGGGTGAAAAACAGGGTGGGCTTGTCAACCACATTATCCGTAATTTGGAAGTAGAAACCATCCCCAGTAATATTCCTGAAAAAATTGAGATACAGATGGGTGAAGTGGAACTCAATCGGGTGATTCACGTATCTGACCTTGCGGTGGGTGACGGTGTGGAAATTGTCAATGACCCGAGTGATGCGGTCGTGACAGTTCATGTTGAAAAGGTGAAAGAGGAGAAACCTGCTGAAGGTGAGGAAGCTGTAGCTGCTGAAGCCGCCGCTGCACCGGCTGATGCTGCTGCGAAGAAAGAAGACGGTTCAAAGTAAACGGTGTTCTTGATTTTAGGTCTGGGCAATCCCGGGCCACGCTATGAGTTGACACGTCACAACGCTGGATTTTGGGTGGCAGATAACGTGGCCGATAAATATAAGATCCGACTGGATTGCCACAAATATAACTCCTTGTATGGAAAAGGAGAAGTGGGTGGGCTTGAAGTTGTTATAGCGAAACCGATGACTTATATGAATGAAAGCGGAAAAGCGGCCAAGTCGTTGCTTTCCGCTTTTAATATTTCCCCAGAGCGAATGCTGGTGATTCATGATGACATCGATCTTCCCCTTGGTAAGATTAAAAAAAAGTTCCAAGGTGGCGATGGTGGTCAGCGGGGAATTCGATCAACGATTCAATCTATACGAACCGGAGAATTTGCGCGGGTTCGTGTGGGGATTGGTAGGCCCGAAGATAAGGACGATATTGTCGATTATGTTTTGTCCCCTTTTGATGAAGAAGATTCAGGCCTGATAAATGAAACTATAGAACAAGCGGTGCAAACGGTAGAAGCGGCGCTCGAAGAACTCAACAAACGATCTAAATCTACGGAGGATTGAAGAGAATGTTAACGGAACATAAAGGTGAAATGATCTTTATAGGGTTTGCCATGGTCTTGTACCTGGTGATGGCCGCTTTTGATGCATCTCAAAAATTTGTTTATCTGGCTGTCCTGTTTGGGCTGTTCGGACTCGTCATTGCCTGGAAACTTTTTGAAAGTGTCGATGATGCACCGGCCGGTAATGAAAAAATGACCGAAATTGCCGATGCCATCCATGAAGGAGCAATGGTTTTCCTTGCGCGGGAATATAGAATACTTGGTTATTTTGTGGCAGCGGTGTTCACCCTGCTGTTGATTTTGATTTCCACGCAGAGTGGTTTTTGGATCGGTATATGGACTGCGATTTCTTATGCAGTGGGTGCCGCGTGCTCCATGCTTGCTGGATATTTCGGCATGAATGCAGCGACCACCTCCGGGGTGCGAACTTCTCAGGCCGCGTTAGAGGGCGGTCAGGCTAAAGCCCTCAATATCGCTTTCAACGGTGGTGCTGTGATGGGACTTTGTGTGGCGAGTCTGGGGCTGATCGGGGTTGGCGGATTGTTCGCTCTGTTCGGTCGAGGAGAATCGATCGGTGTTATTAGTGGATTTGCCATGGGTGCCAGTTCCATTGCGCTGTTTGCGCGTGTGGGCGGCGGCATCTATACAAAAACTGCCGATGTGGGTTCCGACCTGGTTGGTAAGGTGGAAGCGGGAATCCCGGAAGACGATCCTAGAAACCCTGGAGTTATTGCCGACAACGTCGGAGACTGTGTGGGCGATACGGCGGGTTTGGGAGCGGATATTTTTGAGTCCTATTGTGGTTCCATGATTGCCACCATTGCTCTTGGTGCGGGCATGGCAACGATGCGATTCGAATACATGGCTCTTCCGATTCTGGTGGCTATGGTGGGTTTGGTAGCATCTGTTCTGGGAATCCGGGCCATGAGTGCTTTGGGAAGTATGGATCCTTCTGCGGCACTTCGTAATTGTACTTTTATCAGCGCAGGGGCTATGTTGTTCGCCACCTTTTTTCTGATTAAGGTTATGGGATTGCCATCAGGTGTTTTTGTTGCTCTGCTGTTTGGTTGTCTGGCGGGTATCGGTATTGGCCTGATCACCGAGTATTATACGGCTGGTAAGCCAGTTGTCCGCATTGCAGAGTCAAGTGAAACAGGTGTTGCGACAGTAATGATCACGGGTCTTGCGGTGGCATTGGAAAGTTGTGTTGTGCCAGTCATGATCATTGCGTTGACCATTTTTGTCAGTGCAGAATTCGCCGGTCTTTATGGTGTGGCGCTCGCCGCAGTTGGAATGCTGGCAACGGTAGGCATCACCATGTCGGTGGATGCTTACGGACCGATTGCGGATAATGCAGGCGGAATTTCTGAAATGGCAGGACTGGGAGAAGAAACCCGTAAAATCACAGATGGGTTGGATCAAGTGGGTAATACCACAGCGGCGATTGGTAAAGGTTTTGCTATTGGCTCTGCGGCTTTGACGGCATTGGCGTTGTTCGCGGCCTTCACCCAGGCGGCACATATTGATGCGATTGATATTACTAAAACATCGGTTGTCATCGGTGTATTTCTGGGCGGAGTGGTACCCTTTTACGTTGCTGCTCTCACCATGACTTCGGTTGGCAACGCAGCCATGAAGATGGTTGAAGAAATCCGCCGTCAGTTCCGCGAGATTCCGGGATTAATGGAAGGTACCGGAAAACCTGACAGTGCCCGTTGTATTGATATCAGCACCCAGGCGGCTCTGAGAGAAATGGTAGCTCCAGGTGTGGTGGCTTTCCTGATGCCGATCATTGTAGGTTCCCTGCTTGGAGCAGAAGCTCTGGGCGGCATGTTGATGGGCGCAACTCTGACAGGCGTTTTGATGGCTCTGTTTATGTCCAATGGGGGCGGTGCCTGGGATAACGCGAAAAAATATGTGGAAGCGGGTAATCTGGGTGGCAAAGGTTCCCCTGCTCACCACGCTACAGTAGTTGGAGATACGGTTGGAGATCCGCTGAAAGATACATCAGGCCCGGCGATGAACATTTTGATCAAATTGATGTCCATTGTTTCCTTGGTGATGGCACCATTCTTCCTGTAGCAGGATAAGTTTTAAATGAAAGGGATGGGGGTTTTCCCCATCCCTTTTTTTTATGGAAAGGAATCTGCTTCGTGCTTTTTGGAATCCACGATTTTATAAATTCACAACCTCTTTTGGAGCCGTTGATGAAACAGGCGGCGGGACTGGAAATCCGCACCGGTTCCCCGGCGCAACTGGCCGATCAACTATCTGGCGGAGAGCTGGATGTCGCCATGATTCCAGCCATTGAATATTTAAAGCAGGCCGATCGGTTCCGGCTTTTGCCGAACATCTCCATAGCGTCGAGAAACAAGGTAGGAACCGTTTTATTGGTTTCCAAGGTTCCCCTTGGTTCTATCCGTTCTTTGGCTCTGGATGACCGTTCAAGAACCTCTGTGGCATTGCTTCAGGTGCTTTATTCGAAAGTGTTTCCGACCGGACTCAAATTGGAGACTCAGGAACCTGACCCGGAAAAGATGCTAGAAAATAATGATGCCGCGTTAATCATTGGCGATCAGGCTTTGGGGTATTCCAGAGAAGGGGCGTCGATTTATGATCTCAGTGAAGAGTGGTTCAACCGGACAGGCAAAACTTTTGTTCATGCAGTGATCGCAGTTCGGGAAGGCGTCAAGGTTGAATTCACTCAAGCCTTGATGGATGCCAAGCAGGAAGGCATGCAAAACCTGGATGCGATTGCCGAGACCCAGGCAAACAAAACCGGGCATCCTGTGACTTTATTGCAGGACTATCTAAAAAATAAAATTCGTTACGATTTTGGTGACGAGGAGATGGAAGGGCTGCTTCATTTCCAGTCGCTTTGCCATGAGATCGAATTGATTCCAAACAAGTTCCCCCTCAGGTTTGTTTAAGGACCCATAATCTGCTGGTTGTCAGCGGACCACGTAGTAACTTATTCGTGCTACAATTTTCACCGGCCTATCCAGGTTGAAAATTTCTCTTAACGTTCTCATCAGAGACGACACTCTACAGTAATATGCTAAACAGAATAACCAATAACAGGCAATTCATGTCGTTGTATATAGGGTTGGGTATTGGTTTATTCATCATTCTTTTGTTTCTGATCACCGGCTGCGCGCATAAAAAAGACGACACGGCTGTGCCGAAACTCGAATGGTCGGGCAAGCCAACCTTGCATCAGGTACGCAGCGCCACTCTAAGAGAGAAAATGCGATCTCTAAAGGTGCTGATGTTCGATAATATATACGATGAGTTGCAGTTTGATGAGGAGCGATCCAGACAGGCGGCATCCATAGCTGAAACTGCAAAAGCCATGGCTGAAGTGGCACTGAATATTTCGGATGTGAATCAGGAGCTAAATCTTAATGCTGATCACGCACGGGTGTTCCGCAATTATGCGTATCAGATGAAAAACCAGGCCTTAGCCCTGGAGGAAGCCGCTCGCCTGGAAAAAAGCGATGTTTATCCTTCAATGATTCGCGATATCGTTAAGACCTGCAACGGTTGTCACAGCAAATTCTGACGTATGTAAAAAGCCTTACTGTTCAACGAGACCTGGAATAACATGCGCCGAATCACCACAACCTCATGGAGGCTCAGTCATACCCTGTTGCAGTTTTTCAGGTTGACCGTTGTCTTGTTACTGACTTCACTCCCATCGGGTTCATGGGCGGAGATGTCCTCCGGTGAGGAGGCGCGACAGTTGCGGGAACTGATGTATCAACTGAAGCACCGGGTCGAGGTTCTTGAACGGCAGCAGTTGAAACAGCCTAAAACAATTCCCGAAACGTCGGTCAGTACCCCTTCCCCGCAAATCGCACCGAAGAATCAAAAGACATCGTTACCCATCGATCGGGCTTTTCTTGAGCAGTCAAGGAATAAGATTAAATTTTCTTTCGGGGGACAGATTGTGGTGGAGGCGGTGAGCAACTGGCCCGGCAATTCAACGACTTCAGAATTCGATCTTCGCCCCGCAAGTGTGCCCATCGGTTCGGGGGGCGAGAATGGACAATTCGCCTTCAGTGCCCGGGAAACGCGATTCTGGTTTAAAACAGCGTCAATGACGAAGCTTGGTCTCTTCAAGACTTTATTGGAAATGGACTTTAAGGGAAGTGCCGGGGAAGAGCGGGTTAATAATTCCAACAATCCACGCATGCGCCACGGTTATGCGCAGCTTGGAGGTTTTACGATTGGTCAGACAGAATCTACCTTTGCCAATTTGCTGGCCTGGCCCGATACCATCCCTGATGCTATCGCTTATATTTCAAATCGACAAGCTATGATCCGCTGGACTCAGAAACTGGGTGAAGATTTCAGTATGCAAATTGCCCTTGAGAATCCTGAAACTACACTCACTGATGCCAGCGGCACACGTATTACTCCGTCAGATGACCGTTTCCCGGATCTGGCGGTTAAGGGATTATGGTACAGCGAACGCGGTTCCGTAGCCCTCTCTGGTCTGTTGCGTGAAATCCGCAGTGACGGGGCGGTTGTAGGCGGTGTTGAAGATAGCAAGGTTGGTGGTGCCCTGTATTTCTCAGGACGCTTGAATACCAGAGGCAGTGATAATGTTCGCTTTGGTTTGGCCGGGGGGAATACTCTGGGGCGTTACGCCAGCTTAAACTCGTTCAACGATGGTAGCATTGATGCCAAGGGTCAGATCGAATTGCACATGCTGTACCTTGGCTACCTCTCCTATCAATACTGGTTGAACGAACATTGGCGTCTTGCCACAACGGCCACTCACATCCAGGCTGATAATGATCTGAGTCGTGTACCGGATAGTACGGTGAAATATGCCCAGTCCTTTCACTTGCGTCTTTCCTGGTTGCCTCTGTTACGCACAAATTTCAGCCTGGAGTATGCGCATGTCCGTAGTGAATTGGAGAGTGGACTCGAAGGTGAGCAAAATCGGCTACACTTCAGTGCTATGTATAGATTCTAATCTGTGGAGGCTTGCGATCAATACTTTGATGGGGTGAATATCACTAAGAGCGGGGTGGAACTGTTGTTAAACCAACTTTCTTTTCAAGTAATCCCAGCCCCAATTAAATCCCTTTTCAATCAACTGTCCTAACTTCTGCACAGAAGACTCAATGAAGTCGAGATAGGCCTGAGAAGCTTTACTGCGTTGAGGGCCTTCTGGCTCCGGTGAGGCGGGTTCGGGAGGAGTGATCGTTTCAGCAACGGGCTCCCTGATGAACTCTATTTCTTCGACCACTTCCTGCGCTATAATCGGCTCGGCTTCTTCAAGGACTGCTGTTTCTTGCAAGGCTTTTTCCTCTTCTATAGCTGTTGGATCAAAATCTTTGCCGGATATATGGGGCGATGGTATGGGTTCAGCAACGTCATCGCTGACAGGTGTTTCCGGGGTTTCAGGAGGTGCGACGGTAACAGGTTCAGCAACTGGAGTCTTGAAAACTTCAACAGGTTCGGGAATTTCAGCTTCCTCAAACGGGGTTGTTTGGGTGATCAATGCCGGTGGCGAGGGTGGAGTTGGTTTCGGGGAAACGAGGTTTAAAATTTCAGGGGGAATGAGATTGTTGAAATATAAATAACCACCCGAACCTGCCAGAACAAGGATCAGGAATAAAAAAATCTTCCCTGCTCCGGATTTTTTATTTTCGTCCGGAGGCATAAGCTCTCCCTCCTGATCTTCAAACCCGGGGTCGGGAGAATCGGAGTTTTCTGGTGGAGTTGTTTCTTCTGCATTGGGGAGATGTTCTTCGTTTTCTGAAAAATTCTCTGGATTTTCTGATTCAGTATTATCTTGCATAAAAGATCCGGCGGCTTGATGAGTCCTTGCTATCTGCCACCGGCCGCTGGTCAGCTAGTGGATGATTTTGTTTAAGGGGTATTCCACGATATCTTCTGCGCCGGCGTTTTTAAGGTCGGGAACAATATCGCGCACCAGTATTTCTTCCAGAATCACATTCACGGCTACCCAGCCCTCATCGCTAAGTTCGGAGATGGTGGGTTTTTTCCCCGGAGGAAAAACTTTTATAATTGCAGCGAGATTATCTTTCGGGGCATTCAGCATTATCCCCACCCGGCCGTTTGCGGCCATGGCTCCCTGCAACATCAAAACCAGGCGATCCACTTTATTTTTTTTCCACTTATCCTGGCTGGCTTCTTTGTTCATGATGAAACGGGTTGTTGATTCCATCAGGGTATCCACAATGCGCAGGTTGTTGGCCTTGAGGGAAGACCCGGTTTCGGTCACCTCAACAATGGCATCCACCAGTTTTGGGGCTTTAACTTCTGTAGCTCCCCAGGAGAACTCAACATTTGCGGTCACTCCCTTGCCTTTCAGCCAATCGGTGGTCAGGTTCACCACTTCGGTGGCGATGCGTTTGCCTTGCAGATCTTTAACAGATTGAATAGCGGAATCGTTGGGGACGCACAGTACCCAGCGTACCGGCCGGGCAGAAACTTTTGAGTAAACCAGAGGCGCGATCTCTTCAACGTCGGCACGATTTTCAAGAATCCAGTCTTTGCCGGTCAGGCCCGCATCGAGCACGCCATCTGCCACATAACGGGCTATTTCCTGGGCGCGAATCAGCATGCATTCGATTTCGTTGTCATCGATGGTGGGGAAATAGGACCGGCTCTTGATGTTGATGTTATAACCGGCGCGTGCGAAAAGTTTAACTGTTGCCTCTTCCAGGCTTCCTTTGGGAATTCCTAACTTCAATACGTTACCACTCATGGATTGTCTTCTTTCTTCTGAGATTGAATTTAAAATGTCCTACTTCCCGTGGAAGGGAACAGAGCAATTGCTTGCAGGGCCGAGAAAAATGGTTGCTCGTCAGATAAAGCGATTGCACTTTGACCCCACGCCTAGTGGGGTTTTTTATAAACTTTATCCGGGTCGAAAACTTTCTCTTCGATGACTTCTACATCACCGTTGACTTTTCTGAAAAAACAACTTGTATAACCTTTATGGCAGGCGGCCTTGCCGACCTGTTCAACTTTCAATAGAACGGTGTCGTCATCGCAATCGACAAAAACTTCCTTAACGATCTGCACGTTACCGCTTTCTTCGCCTTTCATCCATTGTTTGTCACGCGAGCGGCTGTAAAACCATGCTTTCCCGGTTTCCAGAGTTTTTTCCCAGGCAATGGTGTTCATATAGGCAAGCATCAGGACTTTTCCGGTTTCTGCGTCCTGAATGATAGCCGGAACCAGACCGCCCATTTTATCAAAATCTAATTTCATAAAAACTTCTCCAATACGTTATGACGCAATGAAAATGCGCTTAAATTTGCGACTATTATGGGATTAGGAACTGAAACCCTGAAACTTCTCCAGCATGGAGGAAGACCAAAATGACACTTTCGCTATATTGGGTGAAAACGCCAATAAATACTGGTTCAATAAATACTGGTTCAAGGTGAAGCTCGAAAATCTAAAATATAATTGATTTTATGTCAACCTTATAATAGCCTGTTTGAAATCGAATTAGTTGTTTTTTTTGTTTGTTTTGTGACATTTCCCCGTTGATTTGGGGGTGTGTACGATTAAATCTTATTTAAAGAGGTCATATGCCTTCTATCACTCATTTTGAAATTTACAAGCCTGCGGAACCGTGTAGCTATACCGGTGAAAAACTACGGGAAATCATGGAGAAAATAATCTCCGAAACGCTCTCACCGGATGGTAAAGACTTGAGTTTGAAGGGCTATTGCATTGGTCAGAATGGAATGACGATCATAAGCCGTGACGAGCGTGTTGCCAAGGTGAGAAGATTGAACCTCGGAGGCAACCGTATTGGCGATGCAGGGGTCAAACTATTGGCTGAGGCGGAGTTGTTTTCCAAGGTCAGTTGGCTGGAACTTGGCGGTAACGATATAGGGCCGGAGGGCATCCGTTTTCTGGCGAATTCAAATGCATTAAAAAAGATCAAATCTCTCAATCTCTACCGGAACTGTATTAAGGACGAGGGGGCAATTATCCTTGCCAATGAGAACCAGTTGGGAAAAATTGAGGACCTGGATCTAGCCCAGAACGAAATCGGGGATGATGGCATTTTTGCCCTTTCCCAGTCGAAAAAATTTCCTGAACTGGTAAGTATTGCTTTGGATAATAATTTTGCCTCTGTTGAAGGAAAAGAAGAGGCTAAAGTTGGGCCTAACTTTAAAAAGCTCCAATCTCTTAACCTGTAACCGCTAGCCGTGGAGGCAATGAGCAGGGTCGTAGCAAGCTGAGATAAATCGTTGCTCGCCAGTTTATCTATTGCTCATTTATGGGATGTGAAACACTATGTCAGAAGCTAACAAAGATTATGGCAAAGGCCATTTTCTGATTGCCAATCCTGTTTTGCCGGACCCCAACTTTTCCCGAACAGTGGTCTTGTTGTGTAACCATGACGACCAAGGTTCATTTGGCTTGGTGATTAACCGATCTGCTCCTATCAGTGCCAAAGAGGTTTTTGCGGAGATGGGTGTTCCAGATTCTCCCTCAGGCAAAATTTATATTGGTGGTCCCGTGTCCCCTTCGCAGGTGTTTTACCTGTGCCATTCAAAAACCCCTTTGTCGGAACTGGATGTCATTTGTGATGGCGTTTATCTGGGAATGAGTTGGGAACTTCTCGATAACTTGATGACGCGGGTTGAAGAGCCGGAAAAAAATATCAGGTTCTATATGGGCTACTCCGGCTGGGGCGCAGGACAGCTTGCGGGCGAGATGACGCGACTCAGTTGGTTGACCTGTGAGGCCCAGAGCGAATTTATTTTCCAGGAAAATGAAGAAGGCATCTGGGCAAATGCTGTAAAGTCCATGGGCAAGGATTACGAATACCTGATAAAAGCCCCGGTCAACCCGCAATGGAACTAGCCAGCGTGACGCTGGACTCAATAAGCAATGACTTTTACCAGCCAGAAAAAGGACCCAGCGGCTTAATGATCGATTGCCCTTCCCCCACCGGGCATGGCCCGATTAATTCACTTCATCAACCTCCGGCATCCCAGCAGATTTATAAATCTACGATTTCGTCTCAATATAATGGTTTTGTCGTGGAGCAGTATTTTGCGTTACGATTTACCTATCAGACTCGGGAAGCCTGGCTTGCGCAGATTTTAAACGGCGATATCATATTAAATGGGGAAAAGGCCCAGCCCGGGTGTATCCTGCGCGAAGGGGATCGCATTATCACTCATGCGGGGGTACGACAGGAGCCTCCAGCGGATCGCCGGTTGCAGATCGTTTATGAAGACAGGCATATCCGGGTGTTCAGCAAGCCGGCGCCCATCCCGGTGCATCCGAGCGGACGGTATTTTCGAAACAGCATGACCGAAGTCTTGAAGGAAATGTTTCCCGATGAAGTTCCGCGTCCAGTGCAACGGTTAGACGCAACCACTACCGGGTTGATTGTGTTTGCCCGAACCCGTCAGGCGGCGGGTTTCTTAACGAAAGAGTTTCAAAAGCACCGGGTGCAAAAAGAATATCTGGCCTTGGTAAAAGGCAAGCCGGAGAAAAAGCGGTTCACTTTGACTGCGCCGATAGGAGTTGTGGCCGGGGCGCAGCGGGGTGTGGGAGAGGGCATCCTAAAACCGCAAGCCGCGACCACACAGGTTGAATGGTTGGCCTCCACCGACACCCATTCGATTTTAAAAGTGGTTCCCCTGTCTGGTAGAACCAATCAGATTCGTGTGCATTTATCCAGCCAGGGTCTGCCAGTTTTAAATGACGAGGTTTATGGCGAAGGGGAAGGCGAAACTTATGAATATGGGCTGCATGCCTGGAAGCTGAGTTTCCAATGCTTCGACCGTCATTTCGAATTTAAAGCATCGCCTCCTGCGCATTTCCATTCTTTTTGTGCAGGATTGGAAAAAGAAAATTTATGAACTTACTGCAATCATCACTTCATTCGGATGCCCTTGCGAGTCAGAAAGGGTTGATAGCGCGTGCCAGGAGTCCGTTTTGGCTGGCCCCCATGGCGGGGATCACCGATGTTTGTTTTCGCCAGTTGATGGATGAAATGCATGCGGGTGTTTTAATTTCAGAACTGGTGTCGGCAAAAGGACTCTTTTTCAATTCTGCGAAGACTCGGAAAATGATGCGCATACATAAAAACCCTGGGACCCTTGTGGGGATTCAACTTTTTGGCGAGTCGGCGGAGGACATTGTCAATGCTGTGAGTGTGGTTGAAGAAACAGGGGCAGATTTTGTGGACATCAATATGGGGTGCCCGGTCAAAAAAGTGATCAAAAAAGGATGCGGGGCGGCATTGATGCGCGACCCGGCTTATCTGGAAACATTCCTGACCACTATTAAAAAAGGCATTCGTCTGCCTCTTACTGTTAAGATGAGAACAGGCTGGAATGAAAACGAATTGACCATTCATGAATGTGTCGAAGCAGCTTACCAATCTGGTTGTGAGTGGGTGGCCATCCACGGGCGCACCCGGGCGCAGGGTTACGAAGGTAAAGCAGACTGGGACCTCATCGCCGAAGTCAAACACCGGGCGAAACTGCCGATCATTGGTAACGGAGATATCCGCAGTGCTGCTCAGGCAAGACAAAGATTAAATGAGACCGGAGTCGATGCGGTGATGATCGGTCGTGGAGCTTTGCGGAATCCCTGGATTTTTAAAGAATGTGATGGTGGGTCTGTCGAGCGTGCCAGTTTTGAACTTCTCAACCGCTATTTGAGCGGGTTGCGCGAGAACTACGATTTAAGATCAACACTTATTTTGTTGCGCAAGTTTTCGTCCTGGCTGGTATTCGGTTATCCTGGCGCGGCGAAGTTCCGAAAAAGTATGTTCGAGTGCCACACCACTGCCGAAGTCATGCAACAGGCAGAAAACTTTTTCAGCCAGGTTGCCCAACTTCCCGTTCCGGCCTTTGAAGACAGTGAAAATTTTATGATGGGAGGTCATGGTTAGCGGCCCACTCGGCGTGGGGCCAAAGTGTAATAGCTTTATTTTGCGGGAAAATGATATCTCAGAACCATGAGTAAAACTTGTACGCAGAGGAAAATAATTGAACGATAGAACAATAACTTTTGAAAAAACGCGCCCCGACCGGGTGCGTAAGCAGTATAAGAAACAGGAAGAGTTCACTCTCTATGGGTGGAACTCGTGCATGAGTGCGTTTAAGGCGAGGCCGGAAAGTCTCTTGCGCGTGTTTTTCAGTCGTGCCCGTTCCTCTGGGTTGAAGGAGGTCAAAGCTTTTTGTTCTGAAAAAAAACTTCCTTTTCGCCAGTTGGATCAGGAGTCCCTCAACAAAGTTGCAGCAGGCGTTCACCATGAAGGAGTGATCATGGTCGTCAAGCCGCGCCTGCCGGAATCCGCGCATCGGCTGATCCGAGGGAAAATGCCCGACAAAGGACTGGTCGTGGCCTTAGACGGCATCGATAACCCACATAATCAGGGAGCAATTTTGCGGACCTGCGCCTTTTTTGGTGTGGAAGGTTTAATAATTCCCGGAAGCGGAAAGGCTTCAGCGATCCCCTCTTCCGCCGCGAGAATGGCGGAAGGCGGACTTGAAGTGGTTCCGGTATTCACCAGTAGTGATCTGCCCTCTGCATTAAGAGATTGCAGGGAGCAGGGTTGGTTTGTGGTGGGTGCGGACCCAGGAGCGAAAGAAACCCTTTTCAATGCTGAGATTAAATTTCCTGCTGTAGTGGTAATGGGAAATGAGCAGGAGGGGCTTTCGAGTCGGGTCAAACAAAAGTGCGATATGGTAGTCCGGGTGCCTGGAAAAGGTTCTCTACAATCCCTCAACGTATCGGTCGCGACCGGGATCATTCTGGCGGAAATTGACCGTCGAAGAACAGCCCGCAATAAAAAATAATCAGGTTCATGATTTTCTTCGCTAAACTCCATCCTATGATTGTCCACTTTCCAGTGGGCCTTTTAATCAGTGGAGTGGTGTTTGAAATTTATGGAGCCCTTCGGAGCGATGAGGCGGCTGAAACCGCAGGCCGGTTTAACATCCGCTTTGGGTTCTGGTGTCTGTTTCCAGTTTTGCTGGTGGGGTTTCTGGGCATGATCAGTCTGGAAAATACGGAAAAGTTCCGAGACTTTTTATCCAGTCACTTGAAGTTTGCGTTTGTCACTGCCGGGGTATTTATTTCGGCCATGCTTGTATCCAGATATTTACGCAAACCCTGGGGCAGGGTTTTATATTTCCTGGTTATTGTTGTCGGGGGAATATGTGTTCTCAGCACCGGTTACTTCGGTGGAGAATTGGTGCATCGCTTCGGAGTTTCCACACATTAAGTAAGCGGGGCCGTTCAGTTAGTGAAAAACCAATTGGTAGCCTGAATACAAGCAGGTGCCCATAGCCAGAACCCCTGTCATATAAAAGCCGACTGCGGTTCGGGAAAAAGTGTTGGTGTAGGCGTAACCCGCAGAGAATCCGTAGAGAAGGGTGAACAAAAAGGCATAGCCTTGATGCCCCTCAACATCCACAACGGTGCGCAAGTTGATGTCCACAGAGACCATGCCGGAAAAGTCTGCAACCACAGCGGCAAACAGTCCCAGGCTCAGATTGAAAGCCCCCGCGGCTTTTAATTTGTCATCATTTTTTTTGTGAGCCAAAAAAAGCAGTGTCAATCCGGCAACAAATAAGGCAGGAGGAAAATGCGAAATGAAGGGGTGGAACGATACGGAGCTGATCATTGCATAAGGAACCCTTGATTGGGTAGGTAGTGGGGCAGGAACTCATCTGGCCGAGACGACTTCTTTTTTGCAATGTATACCCAGTTGGCCCAACGCCTAGTTGCTAGTCGGATTTTTTTCTCAGGTCACCAGCAATATCCAGATCGGCTTCTGAAAGGTTTATATCCACATCAATTTTAGTGGCAGAGCTGATATCCTGTTCCAGGCCATCAATGTTGACGGATTGTTTGATTCCTTCCGCCTCATCCATGACCTCTTGTTTCAGGCCGCTGAAAGTTCTTTGGAATTCACCCCAACCTTTACCAATGGCTTTTGCAAGCTTAGGAAGGTTTTGCGGGCCAATAACCACAACGGCGATACCCATTATAATCATCAGCTCAAAAAATCCGATATCAAACATTTGCGCGCTCCATATTTTTGTCCTGAGAAGATTCATTCTAGCAGATTACTTGAGCAAATGCATCCGGCGAGGGTTTCATGGGATGGTTTTCTGCCAGCCTTGAATATTAAGTGGTTTGGGGTAGTATAAGGTCAATTTATGCGAATAATCAGAGGAACAAAAAATATAACCGGCCCGATTCCCTATCCTGTAATGGCGATAGGAAATTTTGATGGGGTGCATGTGGGTCATCAGACTCTGTTTCGCAAAGCGGCAGAGTTGGCTTTGGCACATGATGGCACTTCTATTGCGTTCACCTTCGAGCCACATCCGTTGAAGATCATCGCGCCGGAAAAAGTCCCCCCTATGCTGACCCATTTTAAGAAGAAGATGGAGTTGATAGAATCCTTTGGAATCGACATGGTCATTTGTGCTGATTTCACTCGCAGCTTTGCAGACCAGCAACCGCGTGATTTTTCTAAAAATATTCTTTTTGAAAAGATAGCCGTGAAGGAGATCGTGGTCGGATTCGACTATGCCTTCGGTCGCGGAAGAGAAGGGACGATCCCCTACCTTAAAAAGATGGGGGAAGAGTTTGGCTTTCAGGTGCATGTGGTGGAACCCTTTAAGCTCGACGGGCACACAGTGAGCAGTTCTCATGTGCGGGAGTTGATAGAGGCCGGGCAGGTAGAAACAGCCAGCCAGTTTCTGGGTCGGGATTATTCCATTCTAGGTCCGGTTATTGCCGGTTATAAAACCGGGCAGGCCATCGGCTTCCCGACTGCCAATATAGACACCAGCAAGGTGCAGATACCGGGAACAGGGGTGTACGCCGTTCGGGTAGTCTATGAAAATGAGACCCATGATGGGGTGGCGAATATTGGGTTCAACCCAACCTTTAACCGTGACCGGTTGAGTGTCGAGGTGCATATCTTTGATTTCAATCAAGCGATTTACGGTCATGAAATCGAAGTTCAGTTTATAGCGCGTATTCGCAGCGAAATAACCTTCAAGTCCGCTGATGATTTGGTCGTTCAGATTAATCAGGATATTGATAAAGCCAAGAAAATACTGGGGAAGATAATTTGAAAAAAGCCCGTCAATTATTGATTGGAGTCGCCATTGCGGTGGGGGCGCTTTATTACACCCTGCGCAACGTTTCGATGGATGAGCTTGTTGCTTCCTTTAAGGATATTGATCTTATTTATGTTCTTCCGGCAATCGGGCTCACTCTTTTAAGCTATGTGACCCGCGCCTACCGTTGGCAAATTTTGCTGCGTCCGTTTAAGCAAATTCCTGTTAAAGATATTTATGCCCCTCTTATGATTGGTTTTATGGGGAATATCCTGCCTGCGCGAGCGGGGGAGTTCCTCCGGGCTTATCTTGTGGGAAAAAAACATGGCATCACCTTTGCGGGTGCTTTATCGACCATTATTGTTGAGCGCTTGTTTGATTTGATCATTTTGTTGATGCTGTTCGTCTGGGTCTTTGTGGTCAAGGTAGACATGTTTGACCCGCAACTGACCTTTTCCGGGATATCTGTTCAAGCCATGCTGGCGGGGTTTGGCAAACTTTGTGTTTTACTGGTTGTTGGTTTGCTGAGTTTCATGTTTCTGCTGGCCTATAAAGAGAAATGGGTTAAGTCCTGCATAGGCTGGTTTGCAAAACCTCTTCCAGATAAATGGAGGGAGAAGATTTTTTTTATGGTGGGGGAGTTTGCTCTGGGGTGCAAAATAATCAGAGACCCCGCCGCCCTGGCAAAGATTATTTTTTTCTCCGTATTAACATGGTTTTTCTTAACTGCGATCAATTATCCACTGTACTTTGCTTTTGACTTGCAAGATAAATCCTTGGAATCCTTATTATTACTCACCGTTATGGTTTGTGTTTTGATAACGATACTACCCACCCCCGCCTTTTTAGGGTCCTTCAACGCAGGGGTTTTGATTGCCCTTCATGAAATCAGAGGCGAAGCAGAGGTCACAGCAGTTAGCTTTGGCATGGTTGCCTGGGCGGTAGGCTTTATAGTGTTGATTGGCGGGGGGCTGTTCTTTGTTTTCAAGGACCATATGTCAATGCGGTCTTTGATCAAAGCAGAAGAAGAAGCCGAGGCCGAATTGGAGCACTTAGAGCCCGAGAACAAATGATTTCTTTAGTGAATAGACATTTAAATTTCATTTGTTATAATGCGGCTTTAAACTTGCCCCAAACAAGTAATGTAGGTTCTGGTGAACTCTTGCCAGCAGACTGATGATGTATGCCGAAGTGGCGGAATTGGTAGACGCGCATGATTCAGGTTCATGTGCCCGAAAGGGTGTGGAAGTTCGAGTCTTCTCTTCGGCACTCTCTAGCGAGAGTCGCAAATAATAAATCATCTGTCATGCTTGTCACCCTGAGGCTCTCGAAGGGTCTTCCCCGAAGAGCCAATCTGTCACCCTGTGCCATGCTGAGGTACTCGAAGCACGAAGAGTCATGCCCCGCTTAGAGGTAGTTAGGGTAAGAGAGGTAAACCTTTTGAGATGTAGTCAAGAGTGGACTTGACCCCTTTATAATCATTCTATTCAGCTTTTTGATTATTAAATGCAACACCAGCAAATCCATAAAAATAATAAGTGTCTATTAAAAAAATAAAAGAACGCATAACCAACTTCCTTGTCGATCCCAACCCCGGGATCATTTCAATAAATGGCGTTTGGGGTGCAGGAAAAACCTATTGCTGGAACAAGACCCTATCAGGTGGCAACAAGGAAACATATAAATTTAAAAATTACTCTTATGTTTCGCTATTCGGCATTAATACAATTGAGGATTTCAAATTTAATATTTGCTCTGCATCAATAGATAAAACCCAAATTGGGAAAAAACTTTCTTTAGAAAATTTATTGAATCCGAACAAGGGGTTTTTGAAAAGATTAACCTCTAAAGGATTTAGCACCTATGCAAAATACTTTTCCGGAAAATATGGAGAGGCCGCAAAAGCTTTGGCCTTTAATTATTTAGAGGACACTTTAATCTGCATTGATGATTTAGATAGAAAGGGAGATGCTCTTAAAATCAATGAAGTTCTAGGAATTTTATCCAATTTAAAAGAACTACGTGATTGCAAAATAGTAATTATATTTAATGATATGTCTTTAAAAGAACAAGAAAAGACTGAATATGATGCATTAAGAGAAAAGGTCATTGATTGGGAAATTCCTTTCCGGCCTAATATTGAAGAGGTATTAGATATAGCATTCAATAAAAAAACGGAGGCAGAACAAGTATTAAGAAGAATTCTAGAACCTCATATGAGTTATAGTCAAATGTGGTGTATGGGAACATGATCAAGCGGCGTTCCTTTGACG
>JACNKA010000096.1 GCA_014382285.1 Nitrospinota bacterium
CTGTTCATCATATTAAATGGTTTTCAGTAAAATATAGCAATGAAAAAATTCTTTTTACTGCAAGTATTCTGCGTGATTTTCGTGATCGCTCTGTTGAGCCTGTTCTGGGAGTTTGTGCTGGAGGGAATATTTTTTCTGGATGGGCATGAGGGTGTTGTTGCAAAGCTTGAGGATATATCGACCACAACGATTATTGCCCTCATGGCTTTGGCTTATCCCACTTATAAAGGGTTGTCACTCATTAACAACTGGAAAGAACTGGAAAAGACCCTGGTCGATCAAGGGTTGCAATTGGCCCGAGGGGTAACCAGCCTGGATTCCATGAAATCTGTTTTGATGGATGAGTTATTCAGAAGGAAGAAGGCGGAAGAGGGAATTGAAAACGAGCGACAAAAATTTCTCAACATGCTTGACCAATTGCCAGTTTGTTTCCACTTGCAGGCAAGAGATTACACCGTTCCTTTTGCCAATAAAATGTTCCGGGAGCGGTTTGGAGATTCTGAGAAGGGGATATGTCATCAGTTGATGCATAAACGTTCAACACCTTGTGAACCTTGTACCACTTTCAGAGTTTTTGACACCCTCCAGACGGAATCAAGCATATGGACCTCTCTAGATGGCAAGACCTACCTGACTGTTGTAACGCCTTTCGATGATATAAATGGAGCCACCCTGATTATGGAAATGGCCATAGATATTAGCAGCGAACAAAAAGCTAAAGACGATTTGAGGCAGATTTTAGCTGTGCAGGAAGAACGTATCAAAGATCGTACACGGGACTTGGAGCGGAGCAATAATGCGCTACAGGATTTTTCTTCCTTTGCTGCGCATGATTTAAAGGAGCCTTTGCAAAAAATTATGATTTTTAGCCAACGCATTCAGAGTGTCGTGCATGTGGAACCTGAAAGTACTGGTCAGCGATATCTGACGGGTTTGCAACATGCAGCTGAACGTATGGATAAGTTGATTGATGATTTATTAAAAATGTCACAAATCACTTCCCAGAAAATAATTTTCAAACCGGTGGATCTTAACAAGGTGGTGATTGAAGTGCTTGACGACCTTGAGCCCAGCTTCCCCAGTTGCAGGGAAAACATATCTGTTCAAACTCTGCCCAGGGTGAAGGCGGATAGGTCCCAAATGTACCAGTTGTTTAAAAACCTGTTGTCCAATTCTTTGAAATACGCGAAAGCTGAAGAGCCTCCAAAAATATTTTTGGGAGTGGAAGTGGATAGAAACCAGCAATCTTTGATCGTTATTCGGGATAATGGTATCGGGTTTGATGAAAAATATAAGGAAAAAATATTTAGGCCCTTTGAACGTCTGCATGGTCGGAGTCAATATTCGGGGGCAGGGATAGGTCTTGCCATTTGCAAAAAAGTGGTGGAGTCCCACAACTGGGAACTGGATGTGCAAAGCCAGGTGAATGTAGGAAGCACCTTTATCATTGGCTTACCCAAATCAAACAATGCTTCCTGATGTTAAGTCCCGATAGTTTAACCATTATGAAAAGGTTAATGTCTGAAACTGTATTTTGTCTTTAACTCAGGTGTCTCATGATCTTTGGCGACTGTAAAGTACCTTGTGCTGAATTGGTGGTGATTGGGGATGAAGTGGTCAGCGGCCTGATCCTGGATCGCAACTCGCAGTATTTAGGAGAGACAATCCATGAAATGGGCATAGAGGTTTCCCGCATAACTACCGTGGGGGATTCGGCTTCTGCCATTGAAGATTGCGTAAAACTTGCTCTAGAACGCTCAGACTGGGTTGTCATGACCGGGGGGCTTGGAGCAACGCATGATGATATTACCAAATCCGTTTTACTCAAAGTGTTCGAGTGCGGTTTGAAAAGAGATTCTAAAGTGGCAGACATGTTGGCGCAAATATTTCAGGCCCGGGGTCGGGAGGTGCCTGATAGTGTGAGCAGCCAGTGTGAGGTGCCTGAGAAAGCAGAAATTCTTTACAACGAAAAAGGAACGGCTC
This sequence comes from Nitrospinota bacterium, assembly GCA_014382285.1. Classification (GTDB taxonomy): domain Bacteria; phylum Nitrospinota; class Nitrospinia; order Nitrospinales; family VA-1; genus LS-NOB. The sequence goes on from JACNKA010000096.1 coordinate 1,984, forward strand.
CCGGATTTAAAATGCGACAGGGAAACTGTGTTTTGTTTGCTCTCCCGGGTGTTCCCCTGGAGATGCAACATTTGTTTGAAAAATTTGTTGCTCCGGAAATGGCCGCACAGAAGAATAAAACTTTCCTGCATCGGTTGATTAAAACCACAGGACTTTCTGAAGCCGACTTATGGGCGAAGGTGGGCCCGTTGGAGGCGATGCTGAAAAAAGCAACGATAGCATCCTTGCCCTCGCATCTGGGTGTTCGAATTCGTATTTCCGTGTTGGCAGAGTCCAGGCCGGAAGGGGAGTCTCGCCTGGATGAAGTGGAACGTTTTCTGACTCAACATTTATTCCGCAATATTTATGGGAAGGATGAAGATGAACTTGAGGCAATAGTCGGTGCCTTGTTAACGGAAAAGTCGTTGACCCTGGCTACGGCTGAATCTTGCACCGGGGGTTTGATTGGGCATAGGTTGACACAGGTGCCGGGCAGTTCCGATTATTACAAGGAAGGTTTTGTTGTTTACAGCAACGAGGCCAAAGTGAGTCGTCTGCAAGTAGAGCCAAAGTTGATCGAAGAGTTTGGTGCGGTGAGTGAGCCTGTAGCTCAGGCCATGGCCGAAGGAGTTTGCCGGGTGACCGGAGCTGACATGGGGGTTGCTGTAACGGGAATTGCCGGACCCTCAGGAGGAAGTGATCTTAAACCCGTAGGCTTGACTTATATCGCAGTGCATGACCGGTCTGGCACGTATTGCAGAAAGTTTGTTTTCACGCATGACCGGATCAGAAATAAAGAACGATCGGCGCAGGCCGCTTTGAACATGGTGCGATTAAGGCTCCAGGGCGAATCGGAGATTTAGGGGAATAATGGAGACTTGTCCTTATTGTAAAAAACAGATTGCTTCGCTGATTCCAATGTGTCCGCATTGCCATAAGTCGCTACAGCCTGATTATCCGAGCCTGAGTCCGAAGTGGTTTATGGGCATATGGGTTTTTTTTCTGGTATTGATGGCGGCGTTATTGATTTCGATGTTTTCCCGCTAGAAATTAGCGAATATGCTTAAAGGGCAGGATGAGAAGGACACCGGCAATGAATCCGCCGATGTGCGCGAACCAGGCTGTTCCCCCGGCACCTGTTGCCATGCTGTTCCAAACTTGCAGGCCAATCCATATGAGCAATAAAACAATGGCTGGAACTCGCGTGATGGTCCAGAAAATTCCGAGAAAAATAAAGGTTTTGATTCGGGCAAAAGGGAATAATATCAGGTAGGCACCAAGTATTCCTGATATGGCACCACTGGCTCCTACCATTGGAATTTGTGAGTCCATGTCCGTGGCAATATGCCCCAACGCCGCGATAGTTCCGCAGATAAAATAAAACAGTATAAAGCGAAATCTCCCCAGAACGTCCTCAATATTGTTGCCGAAAATCCAGAGGTAAAGCATGTTTCCTCCCAGATGTCCGATTCCTGCGTGCAGAAACATGGAAGTGTAAAGGGTGGGGTATGCGGTAACTGGATGGTGAACAAGCTGGTAGGGAATGAGAGCGTAGTTTTCATAAAGCACGCTGGGGTGGACAGGCAGGTTGACCCCATAAATAAACACAATGACGTTCATTGCCAAAAAAAGGAGTGTGAATACGGGGAAGTTTTTTGTGGGGTTTTCGTCTTTTAATGGGATCATCGAGGGGCTTTGGCGGGCAATATGATAGTATTAAAACAATGTCCTACAATAATAGCAGGTTTGACATCGCCGGACTCAATTAAAGGCTAACAAGATTCGATATTATGACTGTCTATATAAAACACGATTGTTGGGTGGTTATTCATGAGTGAGGCTGAAGGGCTGGTTCCCGGCTTTGACGGGGAAGAAGTTCCTGTTGCGCGGGAAAGACCGGAAGAATCCCTTGAGTGGGTCGTGGAGACCTACAGGAAGCATCAGTTGAAAAGGGTTTCCCATTGGTTGGATGAGGCGCTGGGTGAGGGAAGAAGAAGTAAAACCCTTATTCCGTGGGTCTTGCTCGATGTCAACCCGATCATGCACCGGCAAAGCCTGCTTGAGCGGGTGTTCCCCGCCCCAAGAATCATTAATGAGGATTTGCTGGATGTCAGTCGGCTGAAGATTATGCTGGATGCCGGACCGGGAATGGGTAAAACCATTTTCCTGAAACGCTATTTGGAAACGCTTCTGCAGAAACCGGCGCATGAGGTTTATTGCCTGCCTGTATATTTCCATTTTGGAAACTTGCCGGAAGGCGGCAGGTTTGACTTGTTTCGTGAAGCCGTGAACCGTGACATCAGCGATGTGGTTCTGCTTGAGCAGGAAGAGAACCCGGATTTAATTTTGGACGAAGGGCTCCTTGAAAACACAGTTAACTCAATCTTCAACTATAGCAAGTGCCAGTTTCTGTTAGACGGGTTTGACCAACTCCATCCTCAGGATCGGTTTCAGTTTTTTATGGAGTCATTTCTGGAGGATAACGCCTTCCGAAGTAATTTTGTTTTGCTCGCCAGTAGTGGATTCAACTTTGGTTCTTTATCCACCGACGCGGTTGTTAAGCGTGGAGAGGGCGCTGCGTTCCAAATGGCTTTCCAGAAAATTGATTTCAGAGATAGTTCTGCCTATCTGGGAGACGCATCTAAAAATAAAAAAGTCAAAGATCTGGCCCTTTTCACTCCAGAGCTTTTAGAGGTCCCACTTTTATTGCGGATGATTCGTGAGCTTTCGGAAAACGAACTCCTTGATGGATTGAATAACCGGATGGAGATTTATTCCGCCTGGTTCCGTTTTAAACTGAAAACGGCCAATCCTTCGGCAGATGAGAGTTGGGTGGAAAACTGCCTCAACCAACTTGCCGACGTTTCTCACCAGTTGATGACTGAAGGTCTGCCACAACGTTTTCTCGATGTGGAGCCGGGTTATGAAAAATCAATTCTGAAGGGAAAAGAAATTCTTTTGCCGGATGGAAACGTTGCTCCCTGGTGGAAAGACATTTTGCAACAGACGATTCGGCATTGGCAATATCGCCACCCATCGTTTCAGGAGTATTTTGCCAGCCGGTATATACAGAACAACGATGGCTGGAAGGAAATAGTCAGGAAAAACTGTAGCAATGAAAAATGGCACGAGGCTATTAAGATATTGGCGGGTGGTGTTTCTGGAAAAGAGTTGTTCGATATTTTAATTTCCGAGGGGGCGGTGATGTTGGCGGGGAATTCGCTGGCCGAGGTGGGCGACTTGCCGAAAGAGCAGGATCTCTTGATAAGGCAGTTGTTGAAATATCAGTGTCGGGAAACCTTTCCTCAATTTGCTCAATGTCGGCAGGTGCGTGTCGAAGAGGTCATTCAGAGCAACGAAACCAGGTATCTGCAAGACCTGTTACTCCGTTTAATGAAGCGCGAGCATCGGGACAGTCGTATTTTGTTCAGTGTGTTTGAACTGATTCTGGCAAAGCATGGAAAGAATTTTCACCAGCTTCTGGATACGTTTGATCTGGAACCTCTGAAGAACCTCGAAGAGTTTAAGGCGTTCTTTAATGAAGTCGCTGACCGGGAACAGGTGAACAAGACAGTCCTAAAAAAATTTTCCGAAAAGGTCACGATCCCGGAAGGGAAATTCATTTATCAGGAAGAGACCGATGAAGAGGATAAGGTTCTCCTGAAAGAATTTTCGATCATGAAATTTCCGGTCACCAACGCTTTGTATCAGCAGTTCGATCCGCAACACCAGAATCGGTTTCCCCGGTATTCTTTTGATAGCGATCAGCCTGTTATTGGCATCAATTATTATGAGGCGACTATTTTTGCTTTGTGGATGGGGATGCGACTGCCCACTGAGCAGGAATGGGAAAAGGCAGCCCGAGGGACGGATGGCCGGTTTTATCCCTGGGGTGACCCTATGGGTTATGAAAAGGGGTTTGCCAACACCTGTGACTTCATGGCTTGCAAGACCAATCCGGTTATGGACCTCGAGCAGGGCATGTCTCCTTATGGGTGTTACGACATGGCGGGCAACGTATGGGAATGGTGCATGCAGAAAAATGCATCCAGACACACTACTCAGAGGATTGTACGGGGTGGGTCGTGGATGAATTATCTGGTTCATGCCAAATGCATCTTCAGGAATTCCTTTGAGCCTTCCGAACGGCATTTGGCGGTGGGACTGCGGTGCGTTGAAGCTCCCCGGTTTACCGAAATTGAGAGCGATGATGAGGATGACTTTTGATGTCTTTATGGCCTTAAAAAAAACCATGAAAATGGTAAAGAATTCCTTATTTGGACGATAAGAAAGAAATGACACTTGAAGGCCATAACGAGTTGAATTTGATTAAATTTTGCTTGATAATGAGTAGTTAAACTCTATTATCAAGTTATAGCTAAATAACAATGCTACCCCTGCTCGGAAGGGGGCGGGTTCGGGTCTGCTGAAAATCCGGATAAAGAGCGTGTTTAGCTGGATTGAGGCGCATTCTTTCAATTTGTGAATTTTTGGGCGAAAAAATCCCAAACTGCTCAAAATTTATCAGTATAATTTCGTTGGAGGAAGATTCTTAATTAAAAAAATCTTCTCTATTTTTTTTCCTGCAAGTATGGGAGTTTTGGGACTTGGCCATTAATAAACATGCGAAACGATTTTTAAGTATTGATGATGATCGAACGCTACAGCTGATCGTCAAGCAGATTCTGATGAAGTCTTTTGGCCCGGAGGTGCTTGAAGTATTTCAAGCCGGAACGGGTGAAGAAGGACTTCAAATGATGCGTGAAATCAAGCCGGATATCATTCTTTGTGATATCCATATGCCAGGAATGGATGGATTTGAGGTCTGTCAACGTGTGCGAGAGCTTAAACTCCGTTCCGCAGTGATCCTGATGTCCGCCTATGATGCAGAGCAGGACAATGCCATCAAGGCCAGTGAAACAGGAGCGGATGCCTATTTATCCAAGCCCCTGAAAAAAGGTGAACTGCTATTTGTGGTGAACTTTGTCATGCGGGTGGCCCACCTCAATGACGCGGTTTTTGAGAAGAACAAGCAGTTGGAAGCGTCTTTGGGGCAGTTGAAACAATTTCACCATAAACTCGCCTCCCTGAATGAAGAACTCCGGAACGATAAGAGACGCCTGGGCAGTAGCCTTAAGGAAATGACTGAGCTCAACGAGCAGTTGGAGAACAAGAACCAGCAAATATCTTCCATGGTGGAGGAACTGGCCAATCGGTTTGATTCCACAGAAGGTCTTTTGGCGACGATTATTGAATTGCATCAGACAGAACACCGGGGCCATTCTGAGCGAGTTGCGCAGGCGGCGATTCATATTGCGGGGAAAATGGGTTTGACAGATTATCAGATCAGAAATGTCAAATCTGCCGCCCGTCTGCACGAATTGGGAATCGTCGCTCTCCCAACACAGGAAAAAAGGAAAGAGGCCGTTAAAGAAGGGGAAAGGAACGATTCAGAGGTCAGTGCAGCAACCACCAATCATCCATTGGTTGGGGAAATGCTATTAAAAGAATTTCCTGGTTTTGAACTGATTGCCGAAATCATCCGTCACCTTCATGAAAACGTTGACGGCTCTGGGAGACCAGATGGGATGTATGGTGACCGTATTCCTATAGGTTCTCGAATTGTTTGTGCCGCCAGTTATTTTGATCATATTAAAATGTCGTCCCCTGGCAAATCCGGGGCCGAGATTTTATCCAGGATGGAAGAAAAATCAGGAAGTATATTTGATGAAGCCGTCCTGGGAGTTCTTGCTGAATACGTGGATAGTCAGGGGGATGTCAAAGAAGTGCCCACCATGGAATGCTCTGTTTTTGCGTTAGCCGAGGGTATGGAACTGGCTTCTGATATTTTTTCTGAATCGGGAATCAATCTTTTAAGAAAAGGTATGGTTCTTGATAAGGAGACGCTGGATAAAGTTTTAAGGTTTCATAATGTTGATCCGATTTCAGGAATTATTAAAGTCAAACAACCGTCATAAAATATGGATTTAGCTTCTCTAGTTGGTGTCGTCGCGGGTGTGGGCTTGGTTTTGGCATCGATATTAATGAACAGTGGTCTGGATCTGTTCATCAATATCCCCTCTGCTATGATTGTTCTTGGGGGAACTCTTGCCGCTACTCTTATTGCTTTTCCCATCAACGAAGTGATGAAGGTGATGGGGTTGTTTATACGAGTTTTCATGGTCCGGAAATCGGATCAGTACGAATTGATTGAAACCATGGTCAATGTTTGTAACGTGGCGCGCAAAGGCGGCGTGCTGGCGATTGAGTCCAAACTCAAAGAAATTGATAATGAATTTCTGAAAAAAGGATTGGAGTTGACCGTTGACGGTAAGGATGAAGCCACCGTCAATGCCTTACTCAAAAGAGAAGTCAAACAACTTCAGAATGCGCATAAAGATGGTTGGGAGATTTTTAATCAGATGGGGGCATTTGCTCCCGCATTTGGCATGGTTGGAACCCTGATCGGATTGATCCAGATGCTGTCCGATCTCTCCGACGTCAGCTCTGTAGGTCCCAAAATGGCTATCGCGCTCATCACGACCTTCTATGGTGCGGTTGTGGCCAATCTGGTTTTTATTCCCATGACGGTAAAGCTTAAACGGCGTAGCGCCACTGAATCGTTGGAAATGCAGTTGGTTCTAGAAGGAATCAGTTATATCAGAAAGGGCGTCAACCCCAGGTTTATGCAGGATGTTCTGGAGAACTACCTGGATACCTATCATGGCAAAAAGGAAAAGAAAGGGGATGACAAAGGTAAGAAACCTGAGAAGGGAAAGAAATAGCTAGCCATGGCCGAGAAAAAAGATCCCAAAAAAGAGAAGAAAAAAGCCCCTGAAGAAGAGGAAGAAGAGGAGGAGCACGAGTGTCCCGAGGGTTCCCCTGCCTGGGTCATGACCTTTGCTGATCTGGTAACGCTTCTCATGGTGTTTTTCATTTTGCTTTTTGCCATGGGGTCTATCGAAGACGAAAAATGGAAGCAGATCAAATCTTCCTTGCGCGATGCCTTGGGGCAGGAAGATATTCCTGAGGCGGGTGTTCGTGAGGGACTGGATGTCATTAAGGAGCAGGTTCTAGATGAATCCACGATTCATGCTGTCGATGAAGTGGGTGCTATGGTGGCAAAAGAGGTGGAAGAAATTGCCTCGGAAGTCGAGGAATTTGTTTTCAAGAATAAACTGGCAGGAAAGGTGGATGTCTCCTCCGATGAGAGAGGCGCAATCATAACCCTCTCAGACACGGTAATGTTCCCTCCGGGCAAATCCAGAATGACGTACACCGGAGATGAGATTATCAAGCAAGTCTTCGATATTTTAAAGCAATTCAGCTATCAGGTGAAAATTGAAGGACATACCGATAACGCACCTATAAGTACGGCACGTTTCCCCTCCAACTGGGAGTTATCTGCTTCCCGCGCTGCGGAAGTGGCCAGGAAGTTAGTTAAGGCCGGTTTCAACCCCGCTCAATTGTCTATCGAAGCTTTTGCGCAATACCGGCCCAAAGCTCCTAATGACAGCGTGCAAGGGCGCTCCACCAACCGCAGGATCGAAATTGTGTATCAGCGTGGTAGCATCCGCAAGCACATGGTGAATATTTTACGTCGATAGAGCAAAGCTTCTTTAAACCACCCCAAATAGTCTCATCATTTGATAGATGATAAACACATTCAATATATGCGCAGGGCGCTTGTGCTTGCTCAGAAAGCGCGTGGCAGAACCAGCCCGAACCCTATGGTGGGGGCGGTTGTGGTCAGGCGTGGCAAGGTTGTGGGAGAAGGGTTTCATTCCCGTGCTGGTCAACCTCATGCTGAGATCGAGGCTCTAAGGCGAGCGGGTCATAAATCCCGTTCTGCCGATCTTTACGTAAATCTGGAGCCGTGTTGTCATTTTGGCCGAACGCCTCCCTGTACCGAGGCGATCATTCAGGCGGGCATTAAAAGAGTTTTTGTCGGCATGAAAGATCCCAATAAACAGGTTGGCGGAAAAGGTTTGCGTTTTCTCAAGGCACAAGGCATTGACATTGTCTCGAATGTGCTAAAGGAAGAATGTCTGAAGCTGAATGAATCGTTTGTGAAGGTCATGAAAACGGGAATGCCATTTGTGATTTTGAAAACAGCCATGTCTTTGGATGGTAAAATTGCCACCCGTTCCGGGGATTCGCGTTGGATTACTGGGAAGTTGGCGCGAAATCATGTGCATAAGATCAGAAACCAGGTTGATGCTATTCTGGTGGGGACAGAAACCGTTTTAAAAGATGATCCCCGTTTGACCTGTAGGCTTAAAACAGGCGCGGTTAAACATCCTGCTCGCATTATTCTGGATCGAAGAAACAGAGTGCCTCTGACCGCCAGGGTTTTTAAAAATAGTCGTTCACAAAAGGTCATTTATGTGACTGGCCCCGATATTTCTTCTCGCCGCCTGAAAGCGCTCGTTGACAGGAAGGTGGAAATTCTAAATGGGAAATCCTCAAAAAATGGATTCCATATCAAGCATCTTCTGAAAGAATTGGCAAGCAGAGATATGAACTCTATACTGATTGAAGGCGGCGCCGAACTGAATGCCAGCGTTGTTGATGCTGGCGTGGTAGACAGAATTGTTGCATTCATCAGTCCCATATTTATAGGTGGAGCTCAGGCTCCCGGTTTTCTTGGGGGGCGGGGAGTGATGAAGGTGAGCGGCGCGATGAACTTAAAGGATATTGAAGTGACCAAAATTGGTGAGGACTTAATGGTGGAGGGAACCCCATGTTCAGCGGAATAGTAGCATCGGTAGGAACGATTGGTGAGTTTGTCCAGCAAAACGAAGGTGCTGTGCTGGTTGTAAATACGGAAGAGGAATTTTCCGGATTCGAAGATGGTGAGAGCATTGCTGTGAATGGAGTTTGTTTGACGGTTGTGGACTCCACGCAGACGACTTTCAAACTGGACCTGAGTACCGAAACCCTGAACCGGACCAACTTTAAAAATATGAAAAAGGGAGACCGGGTTAATCTTGAACGGTCTCTCACCCCTTCGGCAAAAATTAGCGGTCATTTTGTCAGTGGACATATTGACCGTGTCGGTGAAATCGTGGGCATTGAGGAGAAACCAGGCGAGGTCCTGTTTCGATTTTCCCATCCAGATGAACTAGGTTCTTTCATCATGGAAAAAGGTTCCATCGCTCTGGATGGCATCAGCCTGACCGTTTTCGATTGCAAGGACAACCAGTTCACGGTTTCCATCATTCCTTTTACTTTGAGTCATACGAACTTGAGTGCCAGAAAAATTGGCGATTTAATAAATATTGAATGTGATATGATAGGAAAATACGTATTTAAAGCCTGTGAAACCCTGTTAAAACCTAATGAGAAGAGACCGCCTCTTGATTTTCTCCGACAACAGGGATTCTCTTGAAAAGGAAGTCATGGAAAAAGAATTCAGCACAATAGAAGAAGCCATTGCCGATATCCAGCAAGGAAAAATGATTGTCATTGTGGATGACGAGGATCGGGAAAATGAAGGAGATCTGATGGTCGCCGCCGAGAAAGTCACCCCAGAGATCATAAACTTCATGGCTAAATTTGGTCGTGGTCTGATTTGCCTCACTCTGACGGAAAGCAGGACCCGTGAATTGGGGTTGAGCATGATGGTCGATGACAACCAGTCTGCCTTTGAAACGCCGTTCACCGTTTCCATAGATGCCCGGGATGGTGTGACGACCGGGATTTCGGCGGCGGACAGGGCGCATACGATCAAAGTCGCGATTGACCCCGAGTCAGTCAGGGCCGACCTGGTTAAACCGGGACACATTTTTCCATTGCGAGCCAAAAATGGCGGTGTACTGGTTCGCATGGGGCAGACCGAAGCTTCGGTGGATATCGCGCGTATTGCAGGTTTGCAACCCTATGGCGTGATTTGCGAAATCATGAATGATGACGGAACTATGGCGAGGGTTTCCCATCTAACCGAATTTATAAAAGAACATGGTCTGAAAATGATCACCACCAAAGACCTTGCCGAGTACAGGCTCAAACAGGAGGCGTTGGTGGAAGAGGTAACGTCCACCATTTTGCCGACTCATTCAGGTGAGTTTCGTTCTGTGGTCTTTAAGAATATTTTGAATGATCAGACACACATTGCTCTGGTTAAAGGAGAGATTCAGGCGGATGAGCCGACATTGGTACGGGTTCATTCGCAATGCCTGACGGGAGATGTTTTTGGCTCCTACCGCTGCGATTGCGGGGAACAATTAAAAAAATCCATGGAGATGATTAATCGTGAAGGCAAGGGTGTCCTGCTTTATTTGTATCAGGAAGGCCGGGGGATAGGACTCGTTAACAAGATGAAAGCCTATGCCTTGCAGGACGAAGGGAAAGACACCGTGCAGGCGAATGAAGAACTTGGGTTTAAGCCTGACTTGCGGGACTATGGCATTGGTGCCCAGATCCTTCGCAAGCTGGGGCTAGGAAAAATCCGGATTATGACGAACAATCCCAGAAAAATTGTTGGGCTTGAAGGTTACGGCCTGCAAATGGTGGAAAGGGTGCCCATTGAAGTGCAGTCCAAAAAAGACAATATCAAATACCTTCGGACCAAACAGGAAAAAATGGGCCATATGTTTCAAAATATTAAATGAACGACTTGCATGGCTAGATATATTGAAGGAGATCACAACGCCAAAGGGCTACGTTTTGGAATCGTGGTGAGCCGTTTTAATGACTTTGTGACGAGCAAGCTTCTCAGTGGCGCACTTGCAACATTTAAGGAACAGGGGGCCAATGAGGAAAGCGTGGAAGTGGTCCGGGTTCCCGGAGCATTTGAAATTCCGCAGGCGGCGAAAAAACTTTGCTCCACCAGAAACTTCGATGCCATCATCTGCCTTGGTGCAGTGATTAAAGGTGGAACCCCACACTTCGAATATATTTCGGCTGAAACCAGTCGAGGGATTAATCAGGTGGGGCTTGAATTTAATATTCCGGTTTTGTTTGGTGTGTTGACCACGAATGATCTTGAGCAAGCGGTAGCAAGATCGGGGCCTGATTCTTCCAATAAGGGAAGAGAAGCAGCGATGGCGGCTGTTGAGATGGCAAATTTATACAGGAAAATTTGAGGAATTTATGGGGAAGCGGCGTGTTGCGAGGGAATTAGCTTTAAAATTCCTGTATCAGAGCGAATTCAATCCAGATGATCTCGAAACTCAGTTGGAACAGTTTTGCGACAGATCAGGTACCCAGGTTGAAATCATCGAGTTTATGAGGGGTCTGGTCGAAAAGGTTTTTTTTCAGGCTGAAGAGATCGATATTCTGCTTAAAAAATTTAGTGATCACTGGACGCTGGAGCGCATGTCCATGGTCGACCGGAGCATTTTGCGTCTGGGTATTTGTGAATTGGTGTTCGAGGCTTCCACGCCTCCAAAAGTAGTCATTAACGAGGCTGTTGAGATCGCCAAAAAATTTAGCACCGAGGATTCCCCAGATTTTATCAACGGCATTCTCGACAAGGTTTTTAAAGAAACACTTAAGGATACTTCCTCTCCAACGGCGAAATAAACCCGTTCATGCGCTACATTATTTTTTCCGATTTGCACAGTAACCTCGAAGCCCTGAATCAGTTCGAAAAAGAGATAGAATCGATTGCTCATGACAAAATTGTTTGCTTGGGTGATATTGTCGGATATGGAGTCGACCCGAACCCTTGTGTTGAATGGGTGATGAAAAATGCAGATTTTTCAGTAGCGGGTAACCATGATTGGGCCGCCGTGAATAAGACCGAAACCACTTATTTTAATTCACATGCCTATGAATCGTGCCAGTGGACCCGGGAAAAACTGACTGAAAAGAACAAAAAATTTCTCCGCTCGCTTCCCCTGGACCATGAAGAAGGGGGAGTTTATTGGGTACACGCCTCTCCCTATAAGCCGGAAGCCTGGCATTATGTGATTTCAAAGACTGGAGGAAAACGCAACTTCAAAAGCTTTGAGGCCCCCATCTGCTTTGTGGGTCATTCTCACAAGCCGCTCATTCTCGAACAAACAGCGGATGGCGAGGTGAACGACTATGTCTCGGATATCTGGAATATTGAACCAGAAAATCGTTATATTTTTAACGACGGAAGTTTGGGGCAACCGCGAGACGGTAACCCGGACCCGGCTTTTATGGTTTATGATTCCGGAGAAAAAACGGTGAAAATCCACCGCTTTAAATATGACCTGAGCTCTGCTCAGAAAAAGATATGTGATCGTGGCATGCCTTTGGACTTGGCCGAACGGCTGGCAGAGGGACGATAAAGTTGCTTGCATTTACAGATGAGCTCTATTGACCCTGAAAAGGGGAAATGTTATGCTTAATCGATAACTTCAATAAAATTAGCTAGTTAAGGTGAGTAGGCTTTTTCGAGGCCTTGCCATGTCAGTGCATCAACTTCATATGAAATTTAAAAACGCGGCTCTTGTCGTGGGTATTGCGATTCTGTGTTTGCAGACTTCTTCTGCCTGGGCCGGAAAGTCTTATTCTTCAAAAGACCTTTATTATCTGGCGCAGAAATCGTATTACCAGTTCAAGGGATCTCCAGATAAACAGAAATTCCGCCATCATTGGGAAAAAGTCATCCAACAATTTTCCAAAGTGGTGAAACATTTCCCTGAAAGCCCGCAGGCTTATAAAGCCACTTTCACCATGGCCCGGTTGTATCAGGGCTTAAACGCGGTTTCCAAAAACACAAAAGATCTGGATCAGGCTCTCCAATACTATAAAAAGGTTTCCCGTGATTTTTCACAAGAGACACTGACGGATGACGCATTGTTCGAGTCGGCCGAGATATATCGTGGTAAAAAAGATTTCTCATCGGCCTCGGAAATTTTAAAAACGATATTTGAGAAGTACCCCGGCGGTGACCAGGCAGGGAAGGCTCGCTTGGAATATAAGAAGCTAGCCTCTATTTCTCCGGTCAATAAAAAAACAAATAAAATTACGGCTAAGCCTGTAAATACAAAACCTGTGGTTTTGGCGGAAGAGAAAAAAAAGGAGGCGGTGGTTGTCAAACAGGTTTTAGCAGCGTCACCCAAAAGCCGAGAGCAGAACAAATTAATTTCCAAACCTGAATTAACCCATCAGGAAAAAAAGTCAACCAAGCCGGCCTCCGTAAAAAAAGTGGTTTTATCCAGCAAAGCCAAGTCCGAGGCACCGGTTAAAAAAGTATTTTTCAAAAAAGAAAAAAAAGGCAAGAGGGGCCATCTTTATGCTTCGTCTGACAGAGGCGGAAATGCCACATCTCTTATCGTTGTGGATGCGGGGCATGGAGGCAAAGATCAGGGGGCTAAAAGTAGGAGTGGAATCCATGAAAAAAATGTCAACCTGACCATTGCCCGACATGTAAAAACCATATTGGTTAATCGGTTCAAGTACCAGGTGGTGATGACCCGAAAGGATGATACATTCATCCCGCTGAAAGAAAGAAGTGAGATTGCCAACAACCGCAATGCGGACCTGTTTGTATCCATTCACGCTAATGCAGCCGAAAGAAAATCGGCGCATGGTATAGAAACATATTTTCTTGGCACGACCAATAATGACCGAGCTTTGGAAACTGCTGCCAGGGAGAATGGGGAACTTGTTCAATCTGTTAAGGATGATCAGGTTCAGGAGATTCTGGCAAGCCTCATTACGACTACCAAGATTAACGACTCTTCCCGACTGGCGGGAACAGTGCAGGAAAACCTTTTTAAATCCACTCGGAAAAAATTTCGCGAACTGAAGAACCTTGGCGTCAAAGAAGGCCCTTTTTATGTTCTTCATGGCGCTGATATGCCCAGTATTCTGGTTGAGGTCGGTTTTTTGACCAACCGGAAGGAATCCCGCATGCTTTCCAAGCCTGACTACCTTTACAGGCTGGCTTCCTCCATAGCGGAAGGTATTCATAAATACCTGCAAGATAAAGGACCATCTATTTAAGGAGGAAGCATGACAACCCCGGTTATAGCTATCGTTGGCAGGGCCAACGTTGGCAAGTCAACTTTATTCAACAAACTCACAGAAAGTCGTTCGGCGATTGTCAATGATACGCCAGGAGTGACCCGCGACAGGATGTACGGTGCCACAGAACTTGGCAACCGTTCTGTGTTGATCGTCGACACAGGTGGCGTTGATGTGGACACCAGCAATCAGATAGAGCTACAAGTGGTGGAACAGGCTATGTGGGCCAGGGACGAAGCAGACTGTGTGATTGTCGTTGTGGATAACCAGACAGGGCTGACCGGTCCAGATAGAGAAATGATTTCCCAGGTTCGTAAATCGGGCAAGCCTTTTTTTCTTGCGGTGAACAAGGTGGACTTGCCTTCCCAGCATTTTATTCTTCCTGAGTTTTCTAAGTTAGGGCTGGAGAATACCTTTGCGGTTTCAGCGGAACATGGGCCTGGTCTTTATGAATTAATAGAAGCGATCTCCAAATCTCTCCCTGATGAGGAAGAGGAGCCTGACTTCGGTGAGAATAGTATTCGCATAGCAGTGATTGGAAAACCCAATGTCGGGAAATCTTCTCTGGTCAATAAATTGCTGAACGCTGAACGTTGTATTGTTTCCGATATACCCGGAACAACCCGGGATGCGATCGATACGTCCCTTGATTGGAACGGGCGTCGCTTTATTTTGATTGACACGGCAGGAATCCGACGCAAGGGAAAAACCAGTCAGGTTCTGGATAAATTCAGCGTGATCATGGCTCTTAAGGCTCTGGATCGTTGTGATATTGCAGTGCTGGTGTTGGATGCTATGGAGCAGATCAGCGATCAGGATGCTACGGTTGCGGGTTATGCTTTTGATCGTGGTAAGGGGTGCCTGATTCTGGGGAATAAGTGGGACTTGTCCCGCGAAAAAGAAATCTTATTTGAGGAGTTCGGGGAGAGGGTGAGTCACAAGCTTAAATTTCTGGAGTTTGCTCCCGTGCTTACGGTGTCAGCAAAATCGGGGTTGCGAGTCGACAAGATATTGCCTCAAGTAGAACAGATATATGAAGAGTATTCCCGAAGCATAACCACTTCATCAGTTAATGAGTGTTTTGAGCGCGCGATTCAGAAAAACCCCATGTCAAATTATCGGGGGAAATTTCTGAAACTGTTTTATGTCACTCAAGTGAAGAAGCGTCCGCCGACCTTTAAATGTTTTATGAATTACCCCGAAGGAATTCATTTTTCTTACCGGCGGTATATGATCAATTTTCTCAGAAAAACATTCGGATTTGTCGGGACTCCTGTTCGACTCATCTTATCGGGAAAAAGAAAAAAAGATTCCTGAAAAAACCAACCTCATTCTGCATGCCTCACGTGTTCTGGAAGAACCTTATCTACAGATAATTTCAGTCCTGATTTATAATAGTTTTGACTTTCCCCGATATCGGTTGATGTTCTCCTGCTGTGACTTAAACGCTTTGAAATGAATTGAATAGGGAATGATCTAAGCTCATTTCCCCTGTGAACTTCACATGGTTTCAAGAAAGGGCTTGAAATATCCTATATATTTATTAAATTAACGGTGTATAAAGCTTTGACTTTTGCTGTGAAATTTGGAATGTTTATAGTTCCTGGACATCAGGATAAGAAGTTCATTGACAGAGGCTCTTGTTTCATGCTTTGAGGAAGTGGAGTTGACTTCCCCGGTTGCGGGTGATTCATTTACCAAGCGAGGTGAATATGAAACAATATAAACTTCAAGATATCAGAAATATTGGATTGGTGGGCCACGGGGGATCGGGGAAAACATCTTTAGCGGAAGCTATTTTGTATTTTTCCGGAGTCTCTGACCGGTTGGGTCAAGTGGGCGATGTTTCATCAGTTATGGATTATGACCCGGATGAAATAAAACGTGGGCATTCCATAGACGCTTCGGTCGCATTTTGTGAAGTGAACGGGACCAAGTTAAACCTCATCGATATGCCTGGGAGCAGTAACTTTATAGCCGATACGCCTGCCTGCCTCAGGGTGGTCGATGGTCTGATTTTTGTGGTCGGTGCCGATGAAGGACTGCAGTTTTATACTGAAAAAATATGGAACTGGGCCGAAGAACTGGACCTGCCCAGAATTATTTTTCTGAATAAGCTGGATCATGAACGGGCTAATATCTCCCCCATCCTGGAATCCATTAAAAATAAATTCAAAAAAAATCCGGTTTTTATGCAACTCCCCAATGCTACCGGGGAAGAACTTTCTGGAATTGTGGACCTCATCGACAATCATTATGTCTCCTATGATAAAAACAGTAAGGGGAATGGAACGACAGAGGAAACACCTTCTGAGATTAAGGATGAAATGGAGATCAGCCATGCTGACCTGATGGAAGCAGTGGCGGAAGTCGATGATGAGCTGATAGAAGTATATCTTGAGCAGGGAGAGTTGACCGAGGAGGAGTTTTCCAAAGGACTAAAGGAAGGGATTCAAAGCGGTCGGTTGATACCTGTGCTCGGTGGGTCGGCTCTAAAGAATGTAGGTGTGGATCTTTTGCTCAAGGCGGCAATTAAATATCTTCCTTCGCCTGATTTGCGGGTTCCGGTGATGGCAAAACGATTGCAGGATGATTCGGAGGTTGCCTGTTCGGCGAATGCCGGTAAACCGGCTTCGGGCCTGGTGTTTAAATCCATTGCCGATCCCTATGCAGGGAAATTGACTTTATTTAGAATGTTTTCGGGGTCTCTTAAAGGAGACTCCACCATTCACAACTCCACTCAGAATATGAATGAACGAGTGGGACAGTTGTATATGCTCCAGGGCAAGAAGCAAATCCAGGTTTCGGAAATCTCCGAGGGGGATATGGGAGCCGTGGCCAAGCTGAAGTCAACGATAACGGGTGACACGCTTTCCGATGCAGAGGAGAAGGTAGTGTTCCCGCCCATTATTTTTCCCTTGCCGGTTTTTTCTCGGGCGCTGGAACCTAAAACAAGGGCCGATGAAGAAAAAATCAGTAATGCCCTGCATAGATTGTTAGAAGAAGACCCGACTCTAAAGATGGAGCGAAGCGCTCAAACCGGGCAATTGTTGCTATCCGGGCTGGGGCAGGTTCACTTTGATGTAACGCTGGAAAGGTTGAAACGACGTTTTGGTGTGGAGGTCGTTGTGAAAGCGCCCAAGGTTCCTTATCGCGAAACGATTAAAGGTTCGACAAAGGTGCAGGGGAAATATAAAAAACAAACGGGCGGGAAGGGCCAGTTTGGAGACACCTGGATAGAAATCTCCCCTTTGAAGAGGGGAGAAGGTTATGTCTTTGAAGATAAAATTGTTGGCGGCGCTGTCCCCAAGACTTATATCCCCGCTGTTGACAAGGGAATTCAGGAGGCAATGGCTGGTGGTATTATTGCGCACTGTCCCATGGTCGATGTAAAGGTGAGTTTATATGATGGGTCTTACCATAACGTAGACTCATCGGAAATGGCGTTTAAGATTGCCGGTTCAATTGGATTCAAAAAGGGTGTCATGGATTGCAAACCGATTCTTATTGAACCGGTCATGAATATGGAAATCATAGTGCCTGGCGATCATGTTGGAGATATAATGGGTGATATCAATTCCAAGCGCGGTAAGATCCAAGGGATTGATTCGGGGGATGACACTCAGACTATCCGTGCTTATGTGCCGATGGCTGAAGTCTTGAACTATGCCGCTGACCTGACTTCGATGACGGGAGGGCAGGGTATGTTCGTTATGGAATATGATCACTATGAAGATGTTCCTGAACATTTGATGCAAAAAATTATTGAGGAAGCTAACCGGGTTTATGATGAGAAGTAGCAGAAAACACAGAATGTATTAAAATGGGCCAGCATTTTTTGAGGAAACAATTTTGAATAAAGTCGATATAAATGGAACTCTGGTGAAGGCGGATATTGTGGATCAGGTTTATGAAAAAGTCGGATTCACACGCCAGGAAGCCGCGCAAGCCGTTGAAATTTTATTTGAAGAAATTAAATCTGAGTTGTCTCATGGCAATAATGTCCGGATTTCGAGGTTTGCCAGTTTTATTTTGCGAGAGAAAAAGGCCCGTAATGCCCGTAACCCTAAAACCGGTGAAACGATTCGTATTCGACCTCGGACCGTATTGACCTTTAAGCCCAGTAAACAGTTGCTGGACTCCACCAACCAATCTCCTTGTGATGACAACTCCGATTCCTGATAAATTATTTTTTAAAATTGGTGAAGTCGCCAGTCTGGCTGGCGTTGAACAACATGTTTTGCGCTATTGGGAAGATGAAATCGATGCACTGAAACCGACTAAAAATAAATCGGGGCAAAGGTTGTACCAGAAAAAGGAAGTTGAGTTAGTCCTGAAAATCAAGCGTCTACTTTATGATGAAAAATTCACCATTGCGGGTGCCAAAAATAAACTCAAGAAACTCAAAAAGAAAGGCACCCAACTGGATTTCGCCTATGACCGGGAATCTTTTCTTGAATGGAAACGGGAGGTGAAAAGTGATTTGGAGTCTATTTTGGAAACTCTTGCGGAGACTAAAGACTGAAAAATCCATATCCCCATTTTTGGGCAATAAAAAACCTCCAGGGTTTCTACCGGGAGGTTTTTCATTGAAGGGTAGTCTGTTTTTTAGGAGAATGCTTTTTTTGCCACACCCAGCAGAGCATCAATAGTTCTGCACCCTAGTAGTTCCGCATCTTCCCGGCCGACCTGCTCACCGCTTGCATCCACTGCAATGACGGAGCGTTGCAGGTAACGGCTTTTCACTCCTTCCAGTGTCAGTTTGTTGGCATTCCCAAACTCCTGACTCACATCCTGGAATAGGTTTGGCAGACCTCGACCGGCGTTACTTAGAATATCGGTTCCTACTACAACAATCACTTCATCAGCACCTGCGGCTTTGAATTGATCCTGATTATCCTTAACGAGATCAAATTCTTTGTTGCAGAAACCACCCGCGCCTGGAAGGGTGATGATGAGTCTATTGCCCTTAAAATCGTCGATTGACAGTTCTTGTTCTAATGGTGTGGAGGCGGCTTTTTCTACCGACCACTCCGGGTTTAACCTGATTAATTTTGCATTGTTACCTGGCAGTGTTGCCATAGAAAAAACTCCTTAATATGGGTTGTTAAGAGACAACCTTAAGATGTTTTTGCATGCGGAAGGGTGCAAAAATTGTGTAAAAAAAAATTACTCGCTTTAATCAGTCTAACATGCTGATTTCATACGACTATTATCAGTGTGGCGAAATAAAAAATATTCTGGTAACCTGAAGACATTGCTCAACCTGGAGTTTTTAAAGTCAATGGATAAATGGGTGGCGAGCGGAAAGCCTCCGCTGACAAATTGCAATAGCTTTTCACTGCTGTCAATCATGCTCTCGCTTCAACGGACTCTTACCCAGTTGTCCTCACGGTTAGGGGTAGGCTGGGTTTTGGTGTTTATTCTTCTATGCGCGGATGTTTCCTGGGGGCAAGAGGCCAAGAGGCCTTTTTATGAATACCCTGGTGATTACCGTCATCAGGTCAACCAACTGAAGGATGATTTCAAAGTTCAATTTGGTTATGAATTGTTAGATCTGGAGTTAGGCTGGAAGCCAGATGAAATCAAAGAACTCACTTTGGCATTTGCCAGGTTGCCGGAAACATTTTTGCATATACCAGGGGTTAAGGGGTTTTACCATCTGAGTAAGTTGCGAGCGGCTCCAGAGGGGATGCCGGTGGATAATATCCCTGCTGCCACTTTTCCCGGTTTTCAGACCGTGTATAGGAATTCTCACATGTCTTATCATGTCGAGGTGGATGATCAGGAGCCTCGAGTTGAGTTTTTTAATGCCCTGTTTTACGAAGACAGAGAAAAGTTTCAGAATATTGTCCAGCATGAGATGGCGCATGTTTTTGATACATTTCAGAGATACCTTTCTTTTTCCAAAGAGTGGCTCGAAATTTCTAAATTCAGCTTGATTCATCTTCCTGCTCTGGACGGTCGGTCGGGAGATGATTATTTGTTCACGGCTCTCAATGACCCTGATGCAGGCCACTACGCTCCGGTTTCTACCCGTCAGCTATCTACGTATTCACGGCAGAACCCTCAGGAGGATTTCGCCAACTCAGCTTCAGCGTATATCAATTATCCTTATTTTCGATATAGCCACCCTGATCGGTATCAATTTTTGAAGAACAAAGTATTTGGTGGAAGGGAATATTTCCCAGCAACCGCAATGAACTATCAAGATAAAGTGGTTGCTGACTTTGAAACAGCACTGACTAGCAGAGACTGGGATGGTGTGATAAGTATTGCCCGGGAGGTGGGCCGGGATTACGCCCCTGAAATCGAATCTGAATTGATCGGAAGATTGGAAAAAAACCTGGAGGATTCCCCTGACTCGGTGCGGGATGCCAAACTGGGTGCGGCAACCTGCTATTTTTACAGCCCTAAAGCATTAAAGGTTCGCAGAAATTTGATCCGAAAAAAAAGGGTGCCGCTTCAAACGCTTCTGGAAGTCCCGCGTTGCGGTCTCATGTCCCGGCGTTCTTTTGAAAGGGACTTTGCTCAATGGTCTATGAGGAGTATTTATTTCTTTAAAAATAAAGGCAGGGCTCAACTCCAGTTCCTGGACCCTGTATTACCTTTAGCCGGGGCAAGAGGCTTTGAAACCCGCTATTTGTGGCGGATTTTTTATGAAGGAAGCAACGTCCAAGAACGGACAGGCGCCGGT
>JACNKA010000150.1 GCA_014382285.1 Nitrospinota bacterium
AAAAAAATGGCGATGACCTTGAAAACGGTGAGTTGGACATGGCTAAGTCCCGTGGAAGTCTTGGCGAGAGAATAAAGAGGTCGCGTGTTTGCTATAAAAAATTGAGTGGAGCCGAAGCGAAAATAGAAAAGCTGACTCGGAATCAGAAAGGCGAACTGGTGAGCGAACTTTTTCCGGTAGAAGAAGAAAATGACAAATAAGAATATGAAAATCCGGCTCGATCAGTTATTGGTAAAAAAAAACTCATTACTACACGAGAAAAAGCCCGCGCTGTCATTTTAGCCGGTAAAGTAAGAATAAAAGATACCGTTGCCGATAAACCTGGTCGGCTGGTTTCTGAAGACTGCCTTCCCGTTATTCTTGGCGAACCCCAACCCTTTGCGAGCAGAGGTGGGTTCAAGCTGGAGCATGCCTTAAAACAATTCCATGTTTTACCTGCTGGAAAAACTGCCGTGGATGTGGGAGCCTCCACTGGCGGGTTTACCGATTGCCTGTTACAAAATGGTGCTGAGAAAGTGTATGCCGTGGACGTCGGTTACGGACAGTTGGACTGGAAGCTGCGCAGCGACCCTCGAGTCATTTGCCGGGATCGGAAAAACGCCCGAACCTTGTCTAAAGAGGATATCGGAGAAATGCTGGATCTGGCTGTGATTGATGTGTCGTTCATCTCACTCCAGCTTGTCATACCGCCTTTACTGAAACTCCTTAAGCCGGAAGGGGAGCTGGTTGCCCTGGTCAAACCACAGTTTGAAGTCGGAAAAGAAGAAGTGGAAAACCGTGGCATCATTAAAGACCCGGCCAAACATATTCGGGTCCTGCTCGAATTGAACCGTTTTGTTGAAGAAAAAGGATGGGCGGTGATCGCTGTTACAGAATCCCCCATCACCGGCCAAAAAGGTAATCGGGAATTTTTGATTCATTGTGTTGATAGCCGTTACGGAAAACCTGTTGAGGAAGAGACCATCCGCCAAATTGTCCTGGCCTGAACCCGTGTAACTTTTTTACAGTTCGTCTTTGTAGACAATAAAACAATCCGCCGGATAGACCAGATGGGTATCCCCCCATTGCTTGGAAGACTCAGGATCCCACTTCATTTCGTCTTCGAGGAGTTTCATGCGCACGCCGCCTGATCCGCCATAAATGAGCAGGGCAACGCCATCTCCAGATTCTTCCACCTTGCAGGCATAGGCGGGACAGGAGGTATTGGAGTCGGCATCCCAACCGGTGACCTGAACCGGTTGTTCCTCGCCGTTTACCGGGTATTTGATGCAATACAATTCCCGGGCAGGGCTGATATCCCGAAAAATCATATTGAAACTTTGATCAGTGTTGGAGTTGGAATCGACCTCGACAAACACAGGCATTCTCCATTCAAGAATGATTTATCTTACCCTCATTCAGTGGGCGCGGTAAAGTATACGTCGTTTGGGTGGAAAGAAAAAAGGCATAAAAAAATCAGGTGCGTCTGCACACCCGATGTCTGAAAAGATTGGTTTGTGACCGCAGCTAATCAGGCACTGGCCGCAGCTTGTTTGTTTGACGACCGCGAACTACCCGCTGAACGGGCTGCAGAAACTTTTGCAGCAGCAGCATCCGCAAGAATTTTTATGAAGTTGACCAAAATGCGCATATCAAAGTGCCCTTCCATATTATTTTTCATTTCAGTCAGGGCGGCAAAAGGAGTCATGCCGGTTCGGTTTGCGCGGGGAGCGGTCATGGCCCCAAAAACATCCATGATGCCACAGATTCTTGCGTACAGAGAAATTTTTTCCCCTTTTAATTGGAACGGGTAACCCGTACCATCATACTTTTCGTGATGCTCCGCAGCCATTTTCAAAATATTCTCGCTATAACATTTCATATCGTTGAGATCTTTCCGGCCTGCCGAGGGGTGCTTGCGAATGAACTGAAACTCTTGTGGTTCCAGTTGCCCCTCTTTCATTACGATTTCGTAGGGAATGGATTTTTTACCAACATCAAACAGCATTCCTCCCAAACCTATCTCGCGTATGGCTTCCGGATTCATTTGCAGTTTATTCGCCAGTGCCATGCAATATAACCCGGTATTGGCGCAATGGGTATAGGTGTGGTAATCCTTTTTTGTAATCTGGAAGACATCTATAAACTCAAGGTTTCCGCGCACCATGCATTCCTGAATAATTTTAATCAGATCTTCCAGGGTGCGTAAAATGCGTGAGGAGCCGATGTTCTCAAAATATTCCTTGATCACTTGTTCGCTTACAAGGTAGGCATTTTTCAAAACTTGTTTGAGTGGCTCGGTTTCCAGGTCCTTTTGCAGACTCGCAACTTTAAAATTTTTATAGTATTTGATGAGGTCGGTTTCATGGATGAAAAACTCCATGCAATCATCGGCCTCCATCATTTTTTTGATTTTTTCGTGATTTTGCGGAGTGTAGTCGACAAACTTTCGGAACATCGGATCGTCATTCTCATCGTATTCTGCCAGATAAGAAATTTCAAAACCCTGACCACAGTTCTTATTCAGAAAACCACTATTTATTTCACGATAATAATGAGCGATAGTATCCATATCGCATGTTCTCCCCAAAACACAAACAGATCATCACAAGACTCAGAGAAAATCTAAGTCTCTTGCTAATAGTATTTTAATATTTCCACCGTTGAATATACACCAATATAATTTATAACACTTGAAAAGTCAATTGCTTAACACAAAAAAATTCTGCTTTTTCCTACAGGTCTGATTTCACTTAACCACCCCATATGCGTGGGTGTATTATCGTAGCATAATCGGCTTTATTAGCATTTCGGTTATCTGGGGTGAATGTGAATAATTTGGGCCGAGCTGTTTTGCTAAAATCAAGCTGGCAGGGGGTTAAAAATTTCCCCCATTGCTTTGATTATATGGGATATTGCGGTCAAATTGATGAGTTCTTTAGCCGGGAGTCTGGAATATGTATAAATTGGTTCTTTTAAGGCATGGTCAGAGTCAATGGAATTTGGAAAACCGGTTTACCGGCTGGACCGATGTTGACTTGACAGAGCAGGGAATACAGGAAGCTGAGGCGGCGGGAAAGCTTTTTCTCGATGAAGGCTATACTTTTGACTTGGCCTACACCTCTGTCCTCAAACGGGCGATTCGAACTTTATGGATCGTGTTGGATAAAATGGATTTGATGTGGATTCCAGTCACCCGATCCTGGAATTTGAACGAACGCCATTATGGTAATCTGCAAGGCCTGAACAAAGCCGAGACGGCAGAGAAGCACGGCGCAGACCAGGTAAAAATCTGGCGCAGAAGTTATGCCACTCCCCCTCCCCCGCTTCCTGATGACGATGACCGACTGCCGTCCAAAGATCCGCGTTATTCAGGGATAAACAAAGACCAGTTGCCCGCGTCAGAAGCTTTAAAGCATACGGTGGATCGGTTCCTGCCTTATTGGTTCGACCAAATCGTTCCCTCCATCAAAGCCGGGAAAAAAGTTTTGATCTGCGCACACGGCAATAGCTTAAGAGCCTTGGTCAAACATCTGGATAACGTCAGCGAAGAGGACATCCTGGAACTGAATATCCCCACTGGCATTCCTCTGGTCTATGAACTGGATGCAAACTTAAAACCGACTAAACATTATTACCTCGGCGACCAGGAAGCCGCAAAAAAAGCCGCCGATGCCGTCGCCAACCAAACTCGCTCCCGCGAGGGGGAATGAGCAAAAGCTTTTGCCTACTAGCCAAAAGTTACCTCGGCTTAATGAGGGTTAATTTGTTCTCTCCTCCCTTCATAGGGAGGAGTTGGAGGAGGGTTGGATTTTTATCAAATCAAGCCCGATTACTTGAGGGTTTGATGTCTGGGGTGATTTGCCTTTAGGGGTTTTGTTTTGTCGTTGCTTACGAAGTGAAACAACCCAGACAAAGGGCGGGATAAACAGCAATAAAGAACAGGCTGTTATCTCTTAACGTTATTCTTTGTTGTCAACGCTGAACTTATAAAATAATTCTTACCTTAAAATTATTTGCCTATGCAAGAAACCAATGGACCTTTAATATTCTCTCGACTTAATGATCAAGGTTTTAGTGAACATGCGCGCTGGATAGGAATAATTATAGGGAATGGCGCCCTATTAGAGTCCGAGCTTGAGTTGCTATATAGTCAGGTATTCAAACTAGAATATCATCGCTCTAAGATATTGTTTTATTCAATGCAACATACCCTGTCTGAAAGAAAAGCGATTAGTGCCGGAATTAAAGAATTTTTCCCAGATACAGAAATTTTATCAGCTTGGAATGCTATTCAAAACTCTCTAGAAATGGCGATCAATAAAAGAAATTTGGTTGCTCATGCTGTTTGGGCTGAAGATCCTAAAACAAAAGAACTCCAATTTAGAAAAACTCATGTTGGTAAAAGATACAAAAACGAGCGGGAGTTATATTCTGTAGACAAACTTGAGAAAATTGCCACAGAAATTGCTGAAGTTTCAGGAAAACTTAACCAAATTTCAACAATGCTTGTTAAAACGAAGCCTCCACCACCGATATCTTAGGAGCTTTTTAAAATTTATTTAGATTTAATAAGGTTCACATGGAGGAGTGGAGTGGGCAAGTCCTTTCTTGGCTATAAGTAGGGACGGTAAAATCATAAGCATGAAAGGCAAAACCAATGGTGGTCAATCACATCGACCCTTGTGAAACCCCTTCATTTACCTTCATGCCCGGCAGGGGTAATTAGAGAAAGAGGGAAATTAAAATCCAACCCTCCCTCAGTCCCTCCCTATGAAGGGAGGAAAATATCGAGCTAAGACTCTATTAAGCCGAGTAAACCGATTGCCTGTTCAACCCAGCCATTGCAGTCGGCCCCACGCCTAGTGGCGGAGCATTTCGCGAGCGTGTTCCAGAGAGGCGGGGGTGATTTTTTCTCCGCTGGACATGCGTGCCAGTTCTTCGACGCGTTCTTCGTGTTCCAGTTGCCGGATGGTGGAGCGGGTGCGTTTGCCTTTGACTTCTTTTTCTACCCGGAAGTGGGAGGAACCCATGCCGGCAATTTGTGGCAAATGTGTGATGCAGAAAACCTGTTTGGCGCTGGCGACTTTTTGTAGTTTAGTGCCTACCTTTTCCGCCACTCTTCCGCCGATGCCGGTATCGACTTCATCGAAGATCATTACAGGCACGGTGTCTTGATCGTTCAAAATGGATTTCAAAGCCAGCATCACCCGCGACAATTCACCGCCTGAAGCGATTTTAGCCAGAGGGCGAAGTTCTTCACCCGGATTCGGCGAAAATAAAAATTCCAGCGTGCCCAGTCCGGTTGGTGTGGCTTTCATTTTTTCTTTGCGAAAGAGGATGAACCCTTCGGGATCAGCCGGGTAATCGAAGCGCACGCCCAGTTGGACATTGCCCATGCTCAGTTCTTTCAATTCCTTCTCAACACTTTTGGTAAGATTTTTTGCGGCGGCCTCCCTTTTTTCGGCTAACCGGATAGCAAGGTCGGACAGCACCTTTTCTTTTTTCCTGAGTTCATCTTCCAGGGCTTTCATGTTTTCGTCATTGGAGGCCAATTGCTCCAGCTCTTCGGCGATCTTTTCCCGGCGCTTTAAAATTTCGCTAATGTCATTGCCATATTTGCGTTTCAGTCCACTTATCTCGGCGAGCCGGTCTTCAATTTCTTCCAGCCTACCCGGATTAAACTCCAAAGACCGGTCATAACCGCGCAAAGAGTCCACCACCTCTTCCAGTTCGTAGAAAGCTGAGCGAGACCGTTCAACCGGCTCGGCCAAACCGGGGTCGATGTCGAGAACCGTTTCCAGCTCTTTCAAAACCTGTCCCAGCTTTTCCACTATGGAGCCGCTTTCATCGGTCAACAGCGACTGGCTTTTTTGCAGGCCTTCACGAATTTGTCCGGCGTGTTTCAATTTGTTGCGTTCGGCCTTGATTTCTTCCTCTTCTTCTTCTGAAAGATGGGCTTCATCAATTTCTTTGAGTTGGAAACTCAAGAACTCTTGCTTTTGTAAAAGCTCCTGTTCATCCATTTTCATGGAGCGTAATTTTTTGGTTTGTGATTGGTAGTCTGAGAAATTCCCGGCAAACTCATCGCGGATATTCCTGCATTTGCCGTATAGATCCAAAAGCTCGACATGGGCTTCGGGATGAAGCAAGGTCTGGTGATCGTGTTGCCCATGCAAATCGACCAGTCGGTCGCCGATTTTTGCCAGGGTAGCAACTGTGACGGGGCTATCATTGAGCAGGCATCGGTTTTTCCCGGTGTTGGAAATCTGCCGTTTGACCAGCAGTTCGCCTTCATCCATTTCGATGCCAGATTCGAGAATCAAGTCACGAGTCACCGGGTCGATCACTTCAAAAACGGCTTCCACGAAGGCGGTGGTTTCGCCGGAGCGGATAGAATTGGTATCGGCTCTGCCTCCAAGCAGGAGATTAAGCGCATCGATGATGATGGATTTGCCCGCACCGGTTTCACCGGTCAGCACGTTCAAACCTTTATCAAAGCTCACCACAAGGTTTTCTATAATGGCGAAATTGCGGATTCGGATTTCTTTAATCATAGGTATAGGAATCATAAGCCATTTTTTCTAACAATTCCTGGCCTTTTGTTCTTAATTTCAGGAGATCTTCCTCATCTGAAACATTATCGGTCAGACTAAGTAGGGTGGAAAGAGATTTCCGGGCGGAGGCGAAATTATTTTTAGCGTAATAAGCCTGGGCTAACCCTAGATGGTTTTCTGCGTGATTGGGGCTCAGGCGAACGGCTTCTTTAAGGTGAAAAATCGCTCGATCGGTACTGCCACCGAGAAAAAACGGTAACTCAAGATACAAAATGCCCAGCGCGCGGTTCGGGCCTCCGTTCTGGATAGACGGGTCCAGATCTAGAGCTTTTTTCATATCTTCTTCAAAGGGCTCGATGATTCCCAGGCTGGACCAGATGCCCTGCATTTCTCCTTTTTTGCCTCGACACAAGGCCCGGAAAAAATAACCGATAGCAGAATCGGGCTTGATTTTCAGGGCCCGGCTACTGTGCTCGATGCACAGGTCGTAATGATGGGTGTCTTCGCTGCGTTTCGCAATCGAATAATGAGAGCGAGCCAGCCGCCATTGCCATTCCAGATTGTCTGGCTCCTGCTCCAGATATTTCCGGACCTTCCCAGCAATATGCTCCAACTCTGCAAGGGTGTTGGCTTGCTGGTATTGTCTGTCGATCTCGGTATGTCTGGAAAGGGTGGTTTCCCCAGTTAAAATCACGAAAAACAGGATCAGCGGGAAAACCCGGCCCTTTAAAAGTCTGTTTATTGGGGAAAAATCTTCAGCCATGTGTTGTCAAAATAAATGGGTAGTAATATTTTTAAATGAACTTGCGGTTTGCGTTATAATTCAAGGGAACTTCTAAAAATCAGCCATACGATATTGAAGTCGGAAAGGCTTGTTCCGTGGGAATGCCCTCAATACCTGAATGTATCATAGACGAATATGAAAAAACTTTTAAGTACCGTTCTCTTTATTGTTTTTATGACCAATCCACTCTGGGCGGAGACTGTAGACTCTGAACCTCAGGCCGTGGTGCAACAGCTTTTAGGCAAAATTCGTCAGATTAAAGCAGGTCTTTCGGGTCAGGAGAAGGCAGACAACCAGAAACATTCCCAATCCGCTTTGAGTTTTCTGAGCGTTTCCGAAATCAGCAAAAAAGCTTTGGGAAAACATTGGGCAAAACTCAGCGACACGGAGCGGGAAAAGTTTCAGACCCTGCTTGGTGAGTTGTTCGTTCATGTGGCGTTCCCCAGTTCCGCGAAATTTTTTGCTGAGCTGGATCTGGTATATGGAAAAACTAAAGAGAAAAAAACAGTGGTCGCGGTTCCCTTGACGGTGATTCATGAAAAAGAAGGGGAAGTCGGCATCGATTTTCATCTAACCCGAACCGGGGATCAGTGGCAGGTGGTGGATGTCATTCTGGATGGGGTCAGTATGAGGAATAATTTGCGCAGTCAGTTTTACAAGGTAATCAAAAAAAAGGGTTTTGATGAACTGCTTCGCAAAATGAATAAAAAGTTAATGGATGCCCACTAGGTGTACCTTCGGGGCATGCGTGATGCTCTCTTCATTAATTTTCGTGCCCTGCAAGGGTAAAACAAGTGAAGGGGATATCACATGCTACCAACTTGCAATGGGTTGGGCGGCTTAAAAGGCCATTGTGATTTACTAAATTTAATCTTGAGATATATTTACGGAATAGAAAATGAAAAAAGTTGGCATGGTGAGTTTAGGGTGTCCTAAAAATACAGTGGACTCCGAAAGGGTTCTGGGCGATCTGGTTTCTTCCGGGTTCAGCCTCACTCAGGATGAAAAAGACGCAGAGGTGATCATTGTCAACACATGTGGCTTCATAGAGTCTGCTAAAAAAGAATCGGTCGATACCATTCTGGAAATGGCTCGACATAAGACCGGGGGAAACTGCAAACAGTTGATCGTCACCGGTTGTCTGGCCGAGCGTTATGGTCAGGAGCTTCTCGATGAAATCCCCGAAATTGACCATATGCTGGGGGTGGGTCAATACCCTCAACTGAAAAATATTATTGAGGAGGTCGATCCGTCATCCAGAAACCATGTTGCCACGCCTGCCGAATATTATGAGTCCTACACCGACCGGTTATTAACAACGGCATTTTATACGGCGTATTTAAAAATTTCTGAAGGTTGTTCCAACCGTTGCGCATTTTGCATTATCCCGAAAATGCGTGGGCCGATGCGCAGTCGTTCGCCGGAATCCATTCTTGCCGAGGCTGAGCATTTAGCTGGCAAAGGGGTCAAAGAACTCAACCTGATTTCCCAGGACACCACCATGTACGGTTTTGACCTGGGGATGAAAGACGGGCTGGTTCGCCTGCTGGCGGAGATGGCCAGGATTGAAAAATTGGAATGGATACGGCTTTTATATTGTTACCCGACTTTCTTGAGCTCGGAAATGATCGAGTTCATTGCCTCAGAACCAAAAGTTTGCAGTTACATTGACGTGCCTCTGCAGCACACGCATGACGAGATGCTTAAAAGCATGAAGCGGCAGGAAACCGAAGGCGGGGTGCGGAGAATGATCGATGAGATTCGCTTGAAGATTCCAGATGTGGCATTGAGAACCACATTTATTACCGGCTTTCCGGGAGAGACCGAAACACATTTTCAGCATACGGTGCGGTTTCTTTGTGAAATGGAATTCGACCATGTTGGGATTTTTACGTATTCGGATGAGGAAGGCACCACCGCCTTTGATTACCCCAACCGGGTACCTCAGGAAGTCAAAGAAGAGCGTCGGGACATTCTGATGGAGTTTCAAAAAGAAATTGCTCTCAGAAAAAATCAGGAACGAGTGGGCAAGGTGGAGCCGGTTCTTGTAGAAGGTTTTGATCCGGAAAACTATTTGATGACAGGAAGACTCACTTCCCAGGCCCCGGATATTGATGGCCAGGTCATCCTGGAAAAATGTGAAGCCGAACCCGGAGAGATCATTCCTGTGCGCATCAATCAGGCGGCAGATTATGACCTGGTCGGGGAACCGGTATCAGCAGCTATTTCTCATGGGCCTTAAACGTGTTGGCATTCTGACGGGTGGGGGTGATTGTTCCGGCCTCAACGCGGTCATTCGAGCGGTTACCCGGTCGGCGATCATCAGTCATGGGGCCGAAGTCATTGGCATTGAGGAGGGCTTCGAAGGCCTGATCTTTGACCGTAACCGCAAGCTCACTGTAGCGGGGACCAAGGACATCCTGCCATTAGGGGGTACCATTCTTGGAACCACCAATAAGGGAGATCCTTTTGCATACCGCCATTTCGATAAAGACGGCCGCCTGACCATTCAGGACTACTCCCAAAAAACGATTGAAAATTTTAAACGCCTCGAACTGGACTGCTTGTTTGTCGTGGGTGGGGATGGAACCCTGCAGTTGGGTTATAAGTTTTTTGAAAAAGGTTTTCCGGTGATCGGTATTCCCAAGACGATTGATAACGACCTGGTGGGCACGGACTACACGTTCGGTTTCCAGACTGCCGTGCAGATCGCCTGCGATGCTCTGGATAGATTGCAAACCACCGGCGAAAGCCATCACCGAGTCATGGTTCTGGAGGTCATGGGTCGGGGCACCGGATGGATCGCTCTGGAAGCTGGAATTTCCGGGGGAGCTCATGTCATCCTTATTCCAGAAATTTCTTATGATCTGGGAAAAGTTCTGGAGAAAATTCACTTGAGGAAGGAGGGAGGAAGCCCTTTCAGCGTGATTGTAGTAGCCGAAGGTGCCAAGGAGATTGGCGGGGAAGCGATCACCAGCGAAGCGGCATCCACCCGTTTGCAGGGGGTGGCTCAGTTGGGAGGCGTGGGAGACCACATTGCCAGGCAATTGAGTGACCGAATCAATTTGGAAGTGCGTTGCACGGTTTTAGGTCATACGCAACGAGGGGGTACTCCTTTGGCTTTTGACCGGATTCTCGGCACCCGGCTGGGAACTCAGGCCGTAGAGGCTGCCGCAGAAGGCAAATTTGGAACTATGGTGGCTTTGAAATCTCAAGATATTGTTCTGGTCCCGTTGGAGTCTCTGGCTGGAATCGTCCGCTATGTTCCGGCGGACGGTCAATTGGTTCGCACTGCCGAGTTGATAGGCATTTGCCTGGGACGTTGAGTCGAAAGATAACGGCTCCCCGATAGATAGACCCCGCCTTTTTATAATCCGGGATGGACTGCGTTTTTATCCAGGATGATCCATAGCAGATAAAAATAACAAAATGCCATTTGGTGGTTGTACTGGTAACGGAGGGCTTCACGAAATTGCGCAAAAGCATTTTCAAAATTTTCTTGCATCAATTCTATTTCGCCAATATGAAAATGGGATTTTCCAAGTAACTCGGAATCTTCAGCTGTTTCGATCACGCGTTCAAATTCTTCTATAGCTTGTTTCAGTTTGTTCTGCTTTTTTAAGGCAGAGGCTTTCTGGTAAATGGGAATCAAGTTTGAGGGGTTTTTATTTGAAGCGAAAGCCTTCTGAATGGAATTGGCAAATTTATTGGGGTCGCGTGCCCAACAAGATTCACAAAGAGAGGGCACCTTTTCCCTTCCATCATTAGCATGCAGGTAGCGGAAATAGCGGAGCGGGAAAGAGTTCCAGTATTGGTCTGGAGTTAAGCCTGTGGTTTCCAGGGGGAGTTTAAAGGGGCCGCAGCAGGGTTGAGGTGAATAACGATCTAAGTTGAATATTAAAAGTAAATCAGCAAAATGACAGGAGGTGGGTTTTTCGGGAAGTTCCTTTCTGTTGTAAATGGAAATTTCCAAACCCTTAGCTAACCAATAATTTAGAACAGTTCTTATTTGTTCGCCAGAATTTTCGTAGTCGCTGAACACACTTTTTTCAAATAACTCATGACTCGAAGGGATCATGTAAAAGAGTTCTACTTCCTCAATGTTTTTGGAAACGGCCTTCTCAATCAACGAATGCAGTTGACCAAGGTTGTCCAGATCCACACAAATTTGCAGTCGCAGGATGGGGTGAGAAGATTTCAGCTTATCCTTCAACACATTTAGCTGGGTGACATTTTTCCAAAAGAGATTTGAGTAATTTATAGCACCGCCACCGTGACCGGCGGTGGTCTCGCCTCCAAACGACAGGCTGAGATAATTCAGGCCGGATTGAATCAATCGTTCCGCCTTTTTTGCGGTCAAGGTCGATCCGCTCGTTGTGAGATAAGTTGTTTTATGCCGAACTTTCTCTAAATGATCAAAAATATGAGGGGAATCAAGAGTTTCTCCCATCCCAACCAGCATGACCTCGTCACCATATTCAACCCAGGGGCTCCATTCATCGAATTCGCTGGGCGAGAGATTTTTATAGTTATCAAAAAGTTTTGTTTTATCGTTGAATCCCGAACAACACATTTCACACCCTACGCCGCAGGTATAAGAAACGGATGACATGGCAAACCTTGGCCCTGGATGTTTGTGCAAAGGCAGGGGGTGGGATCGACCTTGAACTTTTTCTGCAAGACGGGCCATCAGTTGAAAATCTTCCGGAGTTTCGCGCAGAACCTTTTTTGCTTCGTTCAGGTCATCCGTCAAAATCGACCTTATAATTCTTGTTTTGTAGGAAGACCCGGTTTGATGGTGGTTCACAGTTTTTCCTTTAAGAGTGCTGAAATTCCCGGTTTATAATCAGGCTACGTGTGCCATCAGGAGAATGGGACTTGCTATGTTATCGGGATGGTCTTGAACATGGCCCCCACCCCAAACAGACTGATTTTGGTGGCAGATAGCCCGATTATACCCCTAATTAGAATCAATTTTGAGGTTTCGAGCTTCTCAAACGCCTGTCCTCGTACCCGGTTGGAGCATGAACCAAAACATTGGTGGAGGTGTTGATTGGGTGAAGAGACGGATTTTTGCCGGAAAACCGACTTATCAGGTCTTATTTGGCCGGTTTCGTATTGTTACATTGTGTTGAATATGTTAGTCTAGGTCACAATTTAGTTTCCCTTTCGGGAACTTCCCAAAAAAATCACTCACGTTTCCGGATCAAGCCAAGGGTGGCCTACGGGTTCTTGGCGCGAGTCGATGGAAGCGAAGGTACAACCCAATCACCTTTAAGGAGTTTGTATGTCTGAAATTACTATGAAGCAGTTGCTGGAGTCTGGGGTCCATTTCGGACATCAGACTAATCGTTGGAACCCCAAAATGAAACCTTATATTTATGGGGCGAGAAGCGGGATATATATTATTGACCTGCAAAAAACTCTGGCCTGTGCTCAGGAAGCTGAAAAATATGTCCGGGAATTGGCTCGCACTGGCAAGAAGATCCTTTTTGTGGCGACAAAAAAACAGGCACAGGAACTGATTGCCGAAGAAGCCACCCGTTGCGGAATGTACTACATAAACCAAAGATGGCTTGGGGGCACGCTGACAAACTTTACCACCATTCGCAAGAGCATTGCCCGGTTGCATGAACTGGAAAAAATGGATGAAGAAAATCAGTTTGACCTTTTACATAAAAAAGAAGCTTTGAAACTGAGAAGAGAAATTGAAAAACTGAATAAGTTTTTCAGAGGCATCAAAAATATGAAGGATTTGCCAGATGCTCTTTTCATCGTTGATACCCGGAAAGAAAAAATTGCACAGGCAGAAGGTAAAAAACTGGGCATTAAAATCATCGCGATGATCGATACCAACTCCGATCCTGAGGGCGTGGATTATCCCATCCCTGCAAACGATGACGCAATGCGCTCCATCAAGCTGTTTGCTCATCGTATCGCGGATATCTGTCTGGAAGGGCAGGAAATGAGCAGAGCCAGTCAGGCTAAAAAAGATGCGGACAAAAAACCGGTACCCAGTGATTCGCCGGAGCCGGTTGCGGTTGCCAGTGACAAGGGGAGCAGTGAAACTTCTGTGCCTGCCTGAACTACTGAACAAAATTCCCCCGGCTCTCTAGTTTGAGAACAAACCCGGAGAGAGGCATATCTCCTTGGGGGCCGGTGGCTACGAAAATAAAATTTTAATAAACAATTTTAGATTAGGGAAATGGAATGGAAATAACTGCTGCGATGGTTAAGGAGTTGCGCTCTCAGTCAGGAGCGGGAATCATGGAATGTAAGTCGGCCTTGAAAGAAACCCAGGGCGATGTGGAAGAGGCGATTACATTTCTCAGGAAAAAAGGAATGGCCAAGGCAGATAAAAAGGCTGACCGCCAGACCTCTGAGGGAGTCGTTGGTTCCTACATCCATCAGGGCGGCAAGATTGGCGTTATGCTGCAACTCAATTGCGAAACGGACTTTGTGGCCAATACTCCTGATTTCCAGACACTGGTCAAGGATATCGCCATGCATATCGCGGCGGCCAAACCGCGTTTTGCCACTCGCGAAGAGGTGACCGAAGATATCCTGGAAAAAGAACGGGAAATCTACGCCCATCAGGCCAAGGAGTCTGGCAAGCCGGAAAACATCATTGAGAAAATGGTTACCGGAAAAATGGAAAAATTCTACGGAGAAAGCTGTGTGCTGGAGCAGCCGTTCATCAAGGATACTAATATTACTATTGGTGAGCTGATCAAACAGAAAATTGCTCTGCTGGGTGAAAATATCAATATTGGTCAATTCTCAAGATTTGAAATTTAATGGGCGAGCCAATTTATAAAAGGATTATGCTGAAGCTGGGCGGTGAAAGTCTGGCCGCTGAAGAGGGCGCTTTTGGTCTGGATCAGGACGCCCTGACAAATATTTCAGAAGAAATCCGTGAGGCCAGAGATCTTGGTGTCGAAATTGCCATTGTCATTGGTGGAGGCAATATTCTAAGGGGCGCGTCTTTGAGTTCCATAGGAATCGAACGCACCACTGGCGATTATATGGGGATGCTCGCAACGGTGATCAATGCTCTGGCTTTGCAACACGCTTTGGAGCGTGTTGGAATTCCCACACGTGTGCAGTCAGCCGTTGAAATTCAAGCGGTGGCGGAAGCCTATGTGCGTCGTCGCGCAATACGTCATTTAGAAAAAGGACGCGTTGTGATTTTTGCAGGCGGGACAGGCAACCCCTATTTCACAACTGATACGGCAGCATCTCTCAGGGCCATGGAAATTAGCGCGGAAGTGATTTTTAAAGCCACCAAGGTCGATGGAATTTACTCTGCTGACCCCATGACCGATCAGTCGGCAACGAAGTTTCAGGAGTTGTCTTATCTGGATGTGCTGAAGAAAGGTTTGAAGGTTATGGACTCGACCTCGGTATCTCTTTGCATGGATAACAAACTGCCGATGGTCATTTTTAATTTTCGTGATAAACACAGTATTAAACGGGTTTTGCTGGGCGAAAAACTCGGTACTACAGTGGGAGTCTTAAAATGATTGCTGATTTAATCCAGGATGCGGAAAAGAAAATGGGGAGCTCGATCGACCATTTACATCATGAGCTGGGGAAGTTGAGGACAGGCCAGGCGTCGGTTGCCTTGCTGGATGATCTCAAGGTTGACTATTACGGAACCCCGACTCTTTTAAGTCAGGTGGCGACTTTGGGCACTCCAGATAGCCAGACCCTGACAATCCAGCCTTGGGAAGTGTCGATTTTGAAGGATATTGAAAAAGCCATTCAGTCATCAGATATTGGCTTGACCCCCAATAATGATGGTAAGATGATTCGCCTTACCATTCCACCGCTGACCAATGAGCGCCGACAGCAATTGGTTAAGCTGGTAAAAAAATATGCCGAGGATTGCAAGGTGGCAGTTCGGAATGTGCGGAGGGATGCTAACGATAAGTTGAAAAAATTAGAAAAAAATCACGAAATTTCGAAAGACGAAAGCCATAAGGCCACGGACGATATCCAGAAGATGACCGATAAGTTTGTTGCTGATGTTGATAAAATCGCACAGGTTAAAGAAAAAAATATGATGGATGTATGAAGTGATTTTTTGTAGTATCTTTTTGTGTAGTATGTTTTTTATAGAGCCTCTCTTCTTACCGGTGGGTTTGGCCGATTAATCAGGAGCCACCTCCTTGGTCAATACAGCGTTACAGGAAAAAATAGATCCCAATCGTTTACCCAGGCATGTCGCCATTATTATGGATGGCAATGGTCGCTGGGCACAGAATCATTCCCTCCCCCGCATTGAAGGTCATTGGGCGGGTGTCAAGGTTGTGGACCGCATTGTCACCCTGAGTCGCGAGCTCAAGCTGGAAGCTTTGACTCTTTACTCGTTCTCCGATGAGAACTGGAACCGCCCTCCCGCAGAAATTAACACGCTCATGAAAATTCTGGATTTTTATTTGAAGAAGGAGCTGAGGCGAATGAAAGATGAGAATATTCGCTTCAATACCATTGGGCATGTTGAGGATTTGCCCGAGGCGATTCAGAAATTGATCCGTCATTCTATAGAAGATACTAGTAACAATACTGGCATGATTCTTACCTTGGCTCTGAGTTATGGCGGCAGGCAGGAAATCATAGACGCAGTGAAAAATATTGCTGAACAGGTGCGTTTGGGGCAGATCAGACCAGAAGAAATTGACATGTCTCTGTTTGAGTCGTTTCTTTCCACGCACCCTATTCCCGACCCCGACTTGATTATCAGGACCAGCGGAGAAAGAAGGATCAGTAATTTTCTTTTGTACCAGAGCGCTTACACCGAATTGCACTACAACAATGTGTTGTGGCCGGACTTTTCGGATGATGACTTTCTCAATGCGATTATTGACTTCCAGGGCAGAGATCGGCGCTTTGGAATGACGCAAGAGCAAATTATTAAAACCTGACCCCCAACATTGATTTCCCCCGCACCCGTGATTTCAAACGTTGCCAAAAAGATTCATCAAAACCTAACAGGAGCCAGATCTTGAAACGTGTTATCAGTGGAATCATAGCCATTCCCCTTGTGCTGGGAATTGTGCTGTATGGTTCCCCCCTCTTGTTCTTTGGATTTGTTGCGATGGTTGTTCTGGTCGCCAGCCACGAATACTTTTCGATGATTGCCAATATGGGTGTGGAGGGTTTTCCTCTTGAGGGAGGGGTGCTGTGCTTCTTTCTTTTACTGGGTTTTTATCTGGGCGGTCAAAGTTTACTTTTATTTGCAGTCCTGCTTCCGGTGGTTTTATTTGCGACCTGGTTTTTCAGGGAAAACGATGTGAAGGTGGCTTTGGACCCGATTGCCTACACGGTTCTGGGCGTTTTCTATACTGCAGGGTTGGGTGGCTACTTCTTGTTGATCCACAATCTGGAAGGTGGGAACCAAATGATTATGTTCCTCTTGCTTCTGATCTGGGCGGGGGATGCGGCGGCCTATTATGTAGGCCGGAACCTGGGCAAACATAAACTCATACCTACGGTCAGCCCCAATAAAACGGTGGAAGGGGCCATCGCTAATGTGGCGGGAACTCTTTTGGCCGCGTTAATCGCCAAGCTATGGTTTTTCGAGGGATTTTCGCTAACGCATTGTTTGATTGTGGCCTTTATATGCGGTATCATCGGTCAGTTTGGGGATTTTTCGGAATCTCTGATAAAAAGAAATTGTCGGGTGAAGGATTCCGGCTCATTAATTCCAGGCCACGGCGGTTTTCTCGATCGTATTGACAGTCTTTTGTTTGCCGGTCCGGTCTTCTATTGTTATTACCAATTGTTCCTGGGGACATAAACCCAGTTGCAGGGACACTTTTATGAAAAAAATATCCCTTCTAGGCTCGACAGGTTCCATCGGTGTCAACACACTGGATGTTGTCGAACGCTATCCTGAAAGTTTTCAGATTTGCGCTCTGTCAGCCGGAAGCAATGTGGAGTTGTTCGCTCGGCAGATTCGAAAATTCAAACCTGCACTTGCCGCCCTGTTCGACATTACCAAAATAGATGTGTTGAAAGAGCTGGTTGCCGATTTGGATGTGGAGATTGTTTCCGGCCCGGAAGGTTCGGTTTCCGCCGCTTCTTATTCGGAGGCGGACCTGGTTGTTTCCGGAGTGGTGGGAAGTGCCGGACTGCTCCCAGCCCTTGCGGCTCTTAGAGCGGGTAAAAATCTGGCCCTCGCCAATAAAGAAACGCTCGTCATAGCTGGCGAACTGGTGCTGCAAGAAGCTGAACTCACGAACACTAAAATCATTCCTATCGACAGCGAACACAGTGCAATTTTCCAGGCTTTAAATGGGGAAAAACCAGAACGCATCAAGAAAATTATTCTGACTGCATCAGGCGGGCCTTTCAGAACTTTTAGTCTGAAAGAGATGGAGAACGTCACGGTCAAAGAGGCACTCAATCACCCCAACTGGAGTATGGGAGCCAAAATCACCATCGATTCTTCCACCATGATGAACAAGGGCCTGGAATATATAGAAGCCAAATGGTTGTTCGGTGTGAATACCAATGTCGAGGTCATCGTTCATGCGCAGAGCATCATTCATTCGATGATCGAGTTTGTCGATACTTCCATCATGGCGCAGTTGGGCATTCCCGATATGCGGGTTCCCATCGCTTATGCGCTGACTTATCCAGACCGGTTTGAAAGCGAACTGCCTTCTTTGGATTTAGCCTCAATGGGTGACTTAACTTTTGAGGCTCCCGACTTGGAAAGATTTCCCTGCCTGAAATTGGCTATGGATGCTATGGAAATAGGCCAGACCATGCCAGCAGTGCTCAACGCCGCCAATGAAATAGCGGTGCAGGCGTTCCTCGATGAGCAGATCCCCTATAAAGAAATCTCAGAAATCATTCGCATGGCAATGCATAATCACCGCCCAGTAGAACTGAAAGAATTGCAAAATGTTCTGGATGCCGACCTCTGGGCACGTGAAGAAGCCACAAAACTAATAACAGTCCCACACTAACCACTCGGCGTGGGGCCGGTTGCAATAGGTTTTTTCTGGGAGCAAAAGTTATCTCGGCTTAAGTTGCCCAGTTCCCCCCTGATAAGGGGGGCTATGCACAACCCGTCATTGCGAGGAGCCAACTGCGACGAAGCAATCCAAAATACCGTTGTAGAGCATGGAGACAATTGGGAAAACAACACGATACTGGATCGCCGCGCCACTTCGCGGCTCGCGATGACGAGCAGAGGAGTTTCGCAAAGGTCTTCCTGAAGTGGAGGCCAGAGGGATTATTTAATAAATGAATTTATCTGATATTCGCATTGGCAATGGTTATGATGTGCATCGTCTGGTTGAGGGCAGAAAACTCATCCTCGGCGGGGTCGATGTTCCGCATTCGTTGGGGTTGGATGGGCACTCCGATGCCGATGCTTTAGTTCACGCTTTGTGCGATGCCCTGCTGGGGGCACTGGGGGCAGGCGATATTGGTGCCTACTTTCCGGACACCGACCCGAAGTGGAAAGGCATCTCCAGCTTGCTATTGCTCAAAGAGGTCATGCGCATGTGTCGGGAAAAAGGGTTTCAACTTGCTAATGCCGATTCTGTTATCGTGGCGCAGAAACCAAAGCTGGCTCCGCATCTTGCAAAAATGAAAACAAATATTGCTTCGGCACTGGATGTAGAAACAGACCGAATAAATATTAAAGCCACCACAACAGAAAAGCTCGGTTTCGCCGGGCGGGAGGAAGGCATCGCCGCTTATGCGGTGGCCTTATTGATGAAAAATGACTGACGCACGTATCGTAATCACAGGGATAGGCTTGACCGCCCCCAATGGCAACAACCTCAAAGAATTCCGTCATAACCTGCTCAACGGGATTTCAGGAGTGCAAGACTTCGAGACTCGTTATATGGGGCAGGTGCATGCCGGAGTCTGTGATTTTGATGAACTGAAATACCAGAAGAAAAAAGAACGACGTCGCGGCACCCGGGTTGGCTCCGTTGCCATTTACTGCTCACAAGAAGCCGTCGCCGATGCAGGCATTGATCTGGAAGCGATTGACCGTTCCAGAGTGGGTGTCTATCTTGGCGTGACCGAGCATGGCAACGTCGAGACCGAGAACGAAGTCTACAACATCAGTCAGTACGGTTACGATACCAAGTTCTGGTCGCACCATCATAACCCACGCACGGTGTCCAACAACCCGGCGGGTGAAGTGACCTTGAACATGAAAATCACCGGGCCGCATTACACTATCGGCGCGGCTTGTGCGGCCGGTAATATGGGCGTCATCCAGGGCTTGCAAATGCTGCGACTGGGTGAAGTTGATCTCGCTTTGGCGGGGGGTGTGTCGGAAAGCATCCACACCTTTGGCATCTTTGCCAGTTTCAAAAGTGAAGGCGCGCTGGCCGAGCACGCAGACCCGACTAAAGCCAGCCGTCCGTTTGATAAAAACAGGAACGGCATCGTTTGTTCAGAGGGCGGAGCCGTCTACACACTCGAACGACTTTCCGATGCACAAAAACGCGGCGCTAAAATTTATGGTGAAATTGTCGGCTATGCTATGAACTCCGACGCGGTGGATTACATCTTGCCCGATCCGGGCAGACAGGCCCAGTGCATACGTCTGGCGTTGGATAGGGCAGGACTGAAACCTGATGACATCGACATCCTCAATGCCCATGCCACCGCAACGCAGATGGGAGATATTCAGGAAGCCAAAGCCATCCGCGAAGTGTTTGGCGAAAACAGCAAGACGCGCATCAACAATACCAAAAGTTTCATCGGCCATACCATGGGCGCGGCGGGCACACTCGAATTATCGGGCAACCTACCCGCTTTCGATGACCTCATGGTTCACCCCACCATCAACCTCGACGACCTCGACCCCGACTGCGCCTTGAACAACCTCGTTGCCAACAAAGCAGAAAAACTCCCCTCGGTAGACTACATCATGAACAACTCCTTCGGCATGTTCGGCATCAATTCCGTCCTAATAGTGCGGAGTCCCTCCGCTGGGAACTTGCAATAGCGGTTAACTGCCAGCAATTTTTTTTCTCGGCTCAACGTGTCATTGCTCTCTGCCTCCACGGCGAGTGGCTACTCGGCGTAGGGCCAGCGAGCACTAGCTTTGTCGAGCTGGCAACAGGTTAGCTCGGCTTGAAGTGGTTTTGCCTAATTTCCCTTCCGTTATATTCTTCATTAGCCTTCGTGCCCCGCAGGGGTAGATCCAGGTTTATGACTTCCCTTCCTTCATAGGGACTCGAGCCTGATCGTATGAAGGCTTGATGGTTGAGGAGAGTTGGGTTTTGCTCCCCCTTCCTCGAAGGGGGTTGGGGGGATTTGGGTTATCCCCTGATTGTTTTTGATCCTACTAATTCCTCCAAAATCAGTGAACCAAAAGCCCGATTTATTCGGCTCATTGGTTTGCCTGTCACTCTGATCGGTCCGTAATATTTCACCTTAGCTTTCGTGCCCCGGAGGGGTAGAAGGATCTCGTGTTTAGAACCCTTCCCTTCTCATACCCATCAAGCTATAATCGGACCTCGGAAATAGAATCCGAGATGCAGTCAAGAAGCGACTTCTTTATATTCTCCAATTTCTCTCGTGAGCCTGTGATGTTTCTTCATTTGTTTTCATGCTTCGCAGAGGTAGACCATTTTATTAATATAAAAAACCCTTAATCAAAATAATATGCCCAAAGTAAATATAGACGCATTAATTCCAAGAGAAGATTTTGAGGCTGAAGAAAATCCAAACCCGGGGAAAAAGAAGGGCTCTATATCGATAGAAGATTTAAAAAGCACTGCTTTTTTCTATTCAAGTATAAGAAAGCCAGACTTTCAAAGAGAGACTAATGAGTGGGATGATGACAAGGTAGCCGAATTTGTTAGTAGCTTCATAAACGGCGATTTAATTCCTGCCGTAATTCTTTGGAGAAGTGCCAGTGGTTATTTATTTGTGATAGATGGTTCACATAGAATTAGTTCATTGGTGGCTTGGATCAATAATGACTTTGGTGATGGTACAGTTTCTAAATTTTTTTATGATGGGGTCGTGCCCGAAGAACAGATCGAGATAGCTGAAAAGTGTAAAATAAAAGTACGAAAAAAAAT
The DNA here is from genome assembly GCA_014382285.1 of Nitrospinota bacterium. GTDB lineage: Bacteria > Nitrospinota > Nitrospinia > Nitrospinales > VA-1 > LS-NOB. Next base: position 21,396 of record JACNKA010000150.1, read on the forward strand.
TGGTTTATACGATGATTATGTTTTAGCGCTAACAAACCCTGAAAAAGTAGATGCTGAAATTGTAAAAAAGGTAAAGAATCTTGGCGCATTAGCTATTCAACTTCAATGGGTAGAAGGTGATGCTAACAAGGCTGAGCATTCATTTTTCAAAATCAACCAACAAGCTGCTCCTATCGACAAAACTGAATTAGTGCTACTCGAATCTCGAAAAAAACCTAATTGTATTGCGGCGCGAGCTATTATTAGAGGCGGGAAGGGACATAAGTATTGGGACAAATTTACGTCAGAATATCAAAGTGAACTACAAACTCTTGCCGATGAAATCCATAATATTTTATTTTCACCAAAACTAGAGACTCCAATAAAAACACTTGATATCCCTATTGGAGGCAAGAATTACTCTGGGCAAACGCTCCCATTAATTTTGGATTTTGTTAATATAGTTAACGATATCCCCTCGGATTTTAATAGTACACTTGCTGACGATACATCAGGTGAAGAAACAACCAAATGCTTAAAGACAGTCAGACAAGTTGCAAGATTAATTAACAGTAATCACCCGTCATCTTTGGGGCTTCATCCTATTGTGTATTTTTACTCACAAGATGGTCGACACAAAATAGCCTCCTTCTTGGCTGTTGTTGCTTTTATATTAGATCTGAAAAAAAGGGGGAAGTTCGCAGATTTTATATCTGTAAGAAAAGAATTTGAGGCTATGTTAATAGAGTATGATTACTTGATACAGCAAATTAACAGAAAATTTAGAAGCGCAAAAAATAGCTACCAACAAATAAAAATATTTTACCTTGCGATCATTCAAAAACTACTCGAAAAAAAATCACTACCAGACGCAGTAAATAAGATAATAGAATCGGAAGCGTTTGATTATCTCACTTTACAAATAGATTCGCATATGACCAAACCCCCTGACTTTAGAGTTATGCTCATTTCTGGTGTATGAGGAATGAGGAGGCGGCGTCCCCTTTGTTGTAAAATTGTTTTCTGTGAAAAAAGCAATTCAAACAAAGGAGGCACCACCATGAGTAAGGATAATGTTATTTCTCTTGAGAATCCA